>NZ_JADZGH010000277.1:41063-55423 GCF_015865005.1 Rhodococcus sp. CX | reverse complement strand
ACCAGGTTCCTCGACCCCGCCGTTTCTGTTGATGATGACTTTCGGGCCGCTTCCCGGTCGATACAGGAGAACGGATCCATTCGACCCTGGGAGAGATCATGACCCAGCAGACCGCCCGTGCCCTACCTCCGATCGTCGACCGGCAGACCTGGCGGGAAGCGCTCGACGACCTGCGCAGACGGGAGAAGGCCGCCACCCGTGAACTCGACGCCATCGCGGCGCAGCGCCGCAGGCTGCCGATGGTCGAACTGCCCGATTACACGCTGATCGGCCCGGACGGCCCGATTCGCCTCGTCGACGTGTTCCAGGGCCGCTCGCAGCTCATCGTCTACCACCACATGTGGTCCGACGGCGCGGAGTGGCAGTGCGGCGGATGCACGAGCCTCTCCACGCAGTGGACCCGGCTGGACATCCTCGACAACTACGACGCCCGCATGGTCATCGTCACCAACGGTCCCATCGACGAGGCACTGGCCTACAAGGCCAAGGTCGGCAACAGGATGGACTGGTACTCGTCCTCGGAGAGTTCGTTCGGCGCCGACGTCGACGCGCCGCCCGGCGGCGACTTCGCAGTCAACGTGTTCCTCCGCGACGGCGACAAGGTCTACCGCACCTGGCACACCACCGGCCGCGGCACCGAACAGCTCAGCTACACCTTCGCCCTGCTCGACATCCTGCCGTGGGGCCGGCAGGAGGAATGGCAGGACTCCCCCGAGGGATGGCCGCAATCGCCCACCTACTCCAAGTGGCTCGACTCCCCCGACGTGGCGCGGCTCTACGGTCCGGGCACAGACGCCCGGTAAGGTTCGCCGCGTAGCGGCGCCGCTCCCCCACGTGGAGGTGAGTCCGAATCACTTTCCGACACAATCCAATCGAACTGATCGAACTAATCGGCGAGATTTCGGCTGCCGATCCGGCCGGTTCCGTCCCGCAGGGGGCTCGGCTCCACCGAAGCGACATCGTCCCGCCCCGGTGAGACCTTCAGCGGGCGTACAGCCGCCGCCGGTCCATCGCTCCACAACCTCGCGGCCTTGCGGCGGTATCTCCGGCCGAAGGTCTGCATGAGAACGAAGCGCGGGACGGCGGGGATGACGTGCAGGATCACATCGCGGTCCTCCGGGGTGGCGCCGTCGACGATCCAGGGTCCTTCGGCTCCCAGCTCGACGATGCCCTTCGGTTTGACGAAGTACTCGTTCTCGACGGCGAGGTACTCGGCTGTGGTGAGGGTGGCGCCGACGACCGGCATCATCTCGAGTTCTTCACGCCGAAGGTGCGGCAACAGGACCTCGTTGAGCCCGGCCAGCGCGCCGAGCAACCGTTCCCGCGCGCCCGCGATCACCGCTCTGGAGGAAGCTGCCCGGGCCTACCGCGTAGATGCGGGCGCGATCCGCCGATGGTCGGTCGCCATCTCGTCGAGCAGTGCACTCGCGGAGGGATTCCTGGCCCGGATCAGCGGCCACAGTCCGGCATCCTCGGCGGTGTGGTGCAAGTGCAGGGCACGCATCATCCACACGATGTGGTCGGCGAGCTCTCGTCGGCGTCGCTCGTCGGGTGGTGATTCGGACACCAGTACCAGCGGGTTCGTTCCAGATCGCGACGCAGAGCGCTGTGGACGATCCCCATGTTTCGGGTATCGGCGGGCTCATGACGCTCCATGTCCATGGCCCTCTCCTTCCCTTCGTCCGCTCAGCCCCTCGAATTCATGGAAGCCTTCTGCCGCACAACGGATTACGACTCTTGTGCAAAGGCTCGACAGATTGCTCCGATGCTCAGGGATGCGGTGGCGGAGTTCGCGGTGGCGGACCTGATACATTGAGTTCAATCAGGTTGTACCCAAATTATCGGAGCGGTGATGGCCGAAGTCAAGAGGCGATACGACTCCTCCGGCAGGCAGGAACAGGCCCGCGCGCGACGTCGCGCCGTGGTCGTGGCCGCGAAAGAGTTGTTCGAACGCGACGGCTTTCGGGCCACCACCCTCGCCGGGATCGCGGACCGGGCGGGTGTCTCGGTCAAAGGCCTGTACAAGAGTTTCGGCAGCAAGGCGGCGCTGGCGAAAGCGGTCTTCGACTTCGTGATCGCCGGTGACGACGAACCGGTGCCGGTCGCCGAACGTCCGGAGCAGCAGGCGATGTTCGCCGAACCGGACGTGCGCCGCAAGATCGAGATATTCGTCCACGCCCTGGCCCGCCGGCAGCAACGATCGGCGAAGGTGCAGATCCTCATTCGCGACGGACGGCACGTGGACGACTCGCTCACCCCGGTGTGGCGGCAACTGAGCGAGGAGGGACTGACCGCAGCGACGATGCTCGGGGGGCACTTCCTGGCCACCGGACAGCTTCGTGCCGGCGTCGACCTCGACGAGGTTCGCGATGTTCTGTGGAACTATCTGGCGATCGACACCTACGAGCGACTGGTCCTCGAACGGGGTTGGACACTCGACCGGTATGCGGACTGGGTGGCGCGAACGGTCGTGGCCGCGCTCTGCCCACCGTGATCAGAGCACGTGCGGAATCAGCCGCCACGTGCGGGCGATGTAGCGGCGGTAGGGGTCGCCGAGCGCGTCGACGAGCATGCGTTCCTCCGCCGGTATCCGCACCACATAGGCGGCGGCCAGCGCGAGCACCGTGAGGGGCGCCAGCCAATTCGTATATGCGAGAGTGAATCCCAGCGCACAGATCAGCGCTCCCGTGTACGACGGATGCCGGATCCGCGCGTACGGCCCGGTGTCGATCACCCGCTGACCCGCGACCGTCTGCAGTTCGAAGGTGAACGCCGCACCGAGTTCCCGCACCGCGCGCAGCCGGAATCCCTGCCCCGCCAACGCAATCGCCAGTCCGGCAACGAAAAGGAGCAGCGGCGCGGTGGTGATCGTCGTTTCCGTGACGGTCAGGCTCAGAACGGGACCGCCGACATAGACGGCGACGAGGCCCAGCCCGACGGCGACACCGGTTCCGCGGCCGACCGGGTTCGTCGCGGACGGCGGATGCCTCCGCCCGATGAGAACCTCGGAGACGATCCACGCTGCCAGCGCCACGACCAGGGCGATCCCGGCCAGGGGCTCGGCGGCGAACAGCGGAGCGGTCACGGTCCGAGTATCCCGCCGCGCCCGGATCGGGCGCCCGCGAACCCTCGCGAACCACCCGGAGAGGACCGGCCCGGTCGGTACCATCGGATTCGTGCCCGCCCCGGAACACATGCACGCGGCCTACGTCGAATCGCTCGGCGGCGTCGACGCGATTCGCTACGGCCTGTTGCCCGTTCCGCGATGCGGCCCCGGTGATGTGCTCCTGCGGGTCGAGGCGGTCGCGGTCGACAACGTCGACACCTTCGTCCGGTCCGGACGATTCCGAACCGAGGTGACGTTCCCGTTCGTGATCGGACGTGACGTCGTCGGCACCGTCGTCGACCGGGGCGCCGACGTGACGGCCCCGAACATCGGCGACCGCGTGTGGTGCAACAGCCTGGGGCACGACGGCCGGCAGGGCCCGACCTCGGAATACACGACCGCTCCGGTCGAACGGGTGTATTCGCTGCCCGAAGGGGTGGATCCGGTCGTCGCGGTCGCGGTCGCGCACCCCGCGGCGACCGCGCATCTCGCCCTGTACACCCATGCCGGTCTGCGGGCGGTCGACACGGTGTTCGTCGCCGGCGGCGCCGGGCATGTGGGCTCGGCGTTGACCGCCATGGCTGCACGCTCCGGTGCGAGCGTCCTGGCGTCGGCGCGCGCGCAGGACCACGAATGGTGCCGTTCGGCGGGCGCGGCGCAGGTGTTCGACTATGCAGCTCCCGACCTGATCGAACAACTGTGCGCCGCCGCTCCGAACGGTGTCGACGTGCTCGTCGACACGTCCGGCCGGCTCGATCTCTCCGACGCCCTGGAGCTGCTCGCGCTGCGTGGCCGGATCGTGGTGATGGCCGGGATGGACCGGAAACTCGAGTGCCGGGCAGGCGATCTGTACCCCCGCGACCGCAGTCTGCTCGGCTTCGCGATCAGCAACGCCACCACCGACGAGCTGGCCGAAGCCGCACGGCACGTCACCACGTTGCTCGCCGACGGGGTGCTGCGCCCCCGGCACATCGAGGAGCTACCGCTGAGCGCCGCCGGCGAGGCCCACCGCCGCCTCGAGGCCGGAGAGGCGCGCGGCACCCGCCTGGTGCTGCGTCCCGACAACTGAACGGGAGGCCGACGCGATGGACATCGGAAACGGCCGGGTAGTGATCGAGTGGGAGGGCGGCCGCACCGTCGTGGACGCGCCCGACCAGGTGCGGATCGGCCGGGACGAGGCAATGGACATCACGATCGCCGATCCGATGGTCTCCCGCGAGCATGCCCGCGTGCTGTGGGACGACGGCTGGTACGTCACGGACTCGGACAGCAAGAACGGCACGTTCGTCGACGGCCACCGCGTGGATCGGATCGCGGTGACCGACTCCGTCGTGGTGCGCTGCGGCGGTCCCTTCACCGCGCCGTCGCTGAAGATCAGCGTGGCCGACCCGTCCGCGACACGGACCCGGAAGGGCATGATCGAGCAGTGGCGGACGATGCGCGCCGACGATATGCGGCCCGCACCGCGCCGCAAGCGACGCCCCCTGGAAGCCGGCGCACGTTCGATCGGACGCGACCGGACCTGCGACATCGTCGTGAACGACGTCCTCGTCTCCCGCGTCCATGCGGCGTTGCACACCGGCCCGTCGGGCCTCGAGATCGAGGATCTGGGCAGCGTCAACGGCACGTACGTCGACGGGAAAGCGGTGACCCGCACACCCCTGCGCGACGGCGACGTCGTCACCATCGGCAACACCGATCTGGTGGTGCACGGCGATCGCCTCGTGCCACGGCAGGAGGAGCCGTCACCCACGGTCGGGCTGCGTGTGCACGGCGTCGGTCTGACGATCTCCGGTGGGCAGCGACTTCTGGACGACGTCAGCCTGTCCGCCCCGCTCGGCACGCTCACCGCCGTGATCGGCCCGTCCGGGGCGGGCAAGTCGACGGTCGCGAGGATCATTTCCGGAACCACCGGCCCGACCGACGGTGTCGTCGAATTCGAGGGCCACGACGTGCATTCGGAGTACGAGGCGTTGCGGTCGCGGATCGGACTCGTCCCGCAGGACGACGTGGTGCACCGACAGCTCACCGTGCGGCAGGCACTCGGCTATGCGGCGGAACTGCGGCTGCCGCCGGACACGACGCGTTCGGACCGGGACGAGGCCATTGCGAATGTGCTGGCGGAGCTGCAGCTCACCGAGCACGCCGACACCCGTGTCGATCATCTGTCCGGCGGGCAGCGCAAGCGGGCGTCGGTGGCCCTGGAGCTGCTCACCGGTCCGTCACTGCTGATCCTCGACGAGCCCACGTCCGGGCTGGACCCGGCCCTGGACCGGCAGATCATGGCCACCCTGCGGCGCCTCGCGGACCTGGGCCGGGTGATCCTGGTGATCACGCATTCGCTGTCCTATCTGGAGATGTGCGATCAGGTGCTGCTCCTGGCACCAGGCGGCAAGACCGCCTACGTCGGCCCGCCCGCGCAGGTGGGTTCGGCGCTGGGCAGTACCGACTGGGCGGAGATCTTCGCCCGGGTCGCGGCCGAACCCGACGCCGTGTACGCCGATCACCTGGCGCGCAGCACCCTGGTCGAGCAGCCACCGGCGACCGAGCCCGGTCCGCTGCCGCAACCGGCCCAGACGTCGCGGACGAAGCAGCTCGGCACGGTGGCGCGGCGGCAGCTGCGACTGATCCGCGCGGACCGCGGATATCTGATCTTCCTGTCGGTGCTGCCGTTCGTCCTCGGTGGCCTGACCATTCTCGTGCCGGGCGACGACGGTTTCGGATTCCCGTCCCCCGGCGAAGAACCCGGAGAGCTGTCGTTCATCCTCATCCTGCTGATTCTCGGCGCCTGCTTCATGGGCCTGTCGCTGACGGTGCGCGATCTCGTCGGCGAACGGCAGATCTACTTCCGGGAACGCGCCGCGGGACTGCAATCCTCCGCTTATCTGTGGGCCAAGATCCTGGTGTTCTGTGCGGCGGCGATCGTCCAGTCCGTCGTATTGGTGCTGGTGGTCATGGCCGGCAAGGGCGCTCCGGGCCCCGGCTCCCTGATTCCGGTCGGCGCCGTGGAACTGATGGTGGACATCGCGCTGACCACGTGCTCGTGCGTCGTCCTCGGCTTGGCCCTGTCCGCGGTGGCCCGGTCGAGTGAGCAGGTCATGCCGATGCTCGTTGTGGCGGTGATGGTGCAGCTGGTGATGAGCGGGGGCCTGATCCCGATCACCGGCCGCGTCGTGCTCGAACAGTTGTCGTGGCTGTTCTCGGCACGCTGGGGATACGCCGCATCGGCCTCGACCGTCGACCTTCGAGCGAAGGATCCGACGGCCGAGGCCGATGCGCTGTGGCAGCACACCGCGTCGGCGTGGCTGCTCAACATCGGGATGCTGGTGCTGGTCGGAGTCGTGCTCGCGCTGTTCGCCTACAGTCGGCTGCGGCTGCGGGGTCGGCGCTCGGCACGTCGACGCGAACTCCGCGCTCGCGCAGGCGGCTGATCCGTGCCGCGACCGACACCCGAACAAAGGACACGGCCATGAGCTTCGACACCCCCGCGGGAACTCGTGGTGCCCGCCAGCCGTCCGGTCCCCTGTTCCGTCTGGTCAACAAACTGATGGCCGGGCGCATCCGGCGCAGTGGCCGCTTCCGCGGGAGCAATGCCCTCATCCTCACCACTGTGGGCCGCAAGACGGGGCAGGAACGTTCGACGCCGGTCAACTGGTTTCCCGGTCCGGACGGCAGCCGGCTCATCGTCGCCTCGGCCGCCGGCGCCGCCGGCAATCCCGGCTGGTACTACAACATCGCGGCCAACCCCGACAAGGTGCGCATCGAGGTCGAAGGACGCACCGTCGCCGTCGACGCCGAGCAACTTCACGACGCCGAACGAGAGCGCGCCTGGGAACAGATCGTCAGCGCGAGCCCGGGGTTCGCCGATTACGAGAAGAAGACCGACCGCGAGCTTCCCGTCATCCGACTCACCGAGCGGAACTGACCCACGATCGGCGCCGACTCTGCTTTCCCCACCAGGTCCGCTGTCGGAGACCGCAGCAGACTCGGTCCGCAGCCGCGACCGGACCGAACCTCGCGCACTCCACGCAGCCCGAAGCAGCTGAGCAGCGCGGGGGCCAGGGGCGGCGGCCGCGACCACGAGGAAGGCCGTGGAGAACCCGCTGCCGAGCGCCTCGAGCGCGCGGGGTTGCGCGGCGGCACCGGGCGCGCCCTCGGGCAGCCTACCCAGCGCGATCGGGCGGAGCCTGCGGCGGCGGGTGGGACGGCGGCGCGATCGCATCCACCTGGTCGTTGCTCACGTAGTGACTCCGTCCGGTATCCGAGGGCCCGGAATCGGCGCGCGAGACCGAGTAAAATTTCGCTCGATCGTTCCCGTTCTGCCTGCAACGGTGAGGATTGTCGATGCCGAGATCCGATCGGACCGCAGATCCCACCACCCCGGCCCGACCCCGGCGGCGGACGTCCTCCCCTGCTCCGGCGCTCACCGGTGCCGCTGCATCCGCGACCGCGACAGCCAGGGCTTCCCTCGCTCGGAGCAACCCATGACGACACCGATCGGACTCGACGACCTTCCCGGCCCCCACGGACTCCCGTGGCTCGGCAACCTGCTGGACATCGACACCCACAGCCCGATCGACGGCTTCATCGCGCTCGCCCGCGAATACGGCCCGATCTACAAGCTGTCGCTACCCATGGGAACCCGGGTGATGGTCTCCGGCGCCGATCTCGTCGACGACCTGTGCGACGACACCCGGTTCGACAAACAAGTCGGTGCCGGGCTCGGCGCCCTCCGCAACAGCGTCGCCGGATCCGGATTGTTCACCAGCGCAACCGACGACCCGTTGTGGCATCGCGCCCACAACATCCTCATGGCGCCGTTCAGCCAGCAGGCGATGCGCGACTACGTCCCGCGCATGCTGGACATCGCCGGCCAGCTGATGGACAAGTGGTCGCGTCTCAATCCCGGCGACGAGGTGAACGTCCCGGTCGACATGACCGCACTGACCCTCGACACGATCGCCCTGTGCGGGTTCGACTACCGATTCAACTCCTTCTACCGCGAGACACCGCACCCGTTCGTCGCGGCGATGGTCCGCTCACTGGCCCAGGCCCAGAAACGCGCCCGCCAGCTGCCGATTCAGCGGCGCCTGGACATCCAGGCGAAACGGCGGGCCCAGGAAGACCAGGAGTACATGCAAACCCTTGTCCAAGGGCTCATTTCGGAACGTCGCCGACGCGGAAGCGACGCCGACAATACGGACCTGCTGGGCCGCATGCTCGAGGGTGTCGATCCGAAGAGCGGTCTCGGCCTTCCCGACGAGAACATCGTCGCCCAGTGCCTGACATTCCTGATCGCCGGGCACGAGACGACCAGCGGCCTGCTCTCGTTCGCACTGTACTTCCTGGTGAAACACCCCGAGATCGCCGACCGTGCGCGGGCCGAGGTCGACGAGGTGCTCGGCGACAATCCACGGCCTACCTACGAGCAGATCCGCCGCCTCACCTACGTCACGCAGATTCTCGACGAGACGCTCCGATTGTGGCCCACCGCACCGATGTTCACGCGTGCTCCACGCCAGGACGAGATCCTCGCCGGACGCTACGCGATCCCCGCCGGCACAGGACTTTCCGTAATCATCCAAGCGTTGCACCGCGACCCGGCCGTCTGGGGCGACGACGCCGACACATTCGATCCGGACCGCTTCACCCCCGAACACAAGCAGGCACTTCCCCCGAACGCCTACAAGCCCTTCGGCACCGGGATGCGGGCCTGCATCGGACGGCAGTTCGCGATGCAGGAGGCCACGCTCGTCCTCGGAATGCTTCTGCAACGCTTCGAGTTCGAAGATCACCGCGATTACCAACTGCACACCCGGACCGCGCTCACCGTCAAACCGGACGAGTTCTACATCCGGGTCCGGCCTCGCGCGGGGCACACACTCGGCACCGCGGCGCCTGTCGCCGCTGACACCGCGCCCACCCCGGAACCTGCCGCCGAGCCGGCAGCACCCGCCACCGGGCACGGCACACCGCTGACGATCCTGTTCGGATCGAATCTCGGTACCGCCGAAGGCATTGCGAACAAACTCGCCCGGGAAGGCACCGAACGCGGATTCCGGGTGACCGTCGGCACGCTCGACGACCACATCGATGCCGCCCGTACGGCGTCGTCGCTGATCGTGGTGTGCTCGTCGTACAACGGGATGCCACCGGAGAACGCCGAACAATTCGTCGCGGCGCTGCGCGAGCCGTCGCTGCCCGACGATGCGTACTCGGCCGTGCGGTACACCGTGTTCGGCTGCGGCGACACCGACTGGGCCGCCACCTATCAGGCGGTCCCGACCCTCATCGACACGGAACTCGAACGGCACGGCGCGCAACGCATCCGCCCGCGCGGTGCGGGCGACGCGCACGGCGACTTCGACGCCCAGTACCGGCAGTGGCATTCGGAGCTGTGGTCGGACTTCGAAACAGCGCTCGATCTGCCCTCGGCAGCCGTCGCACCTCCGGACGGCGGTGGCATGTCGATCTCGATCGTCAACCGTCAGCTCGCCAATCCAGTCGTCCTGTCCTATCGAGCCGTCCCCGCCCGGGTCCGTGTGAACCGGGAACTCGTGCGCGATGGTGCCACCGTTCCCGAGCCTCGATCCACCCGGCACGTCGAGGTCGCGCTGCCCGAGGGCATGGACTATCGCGCCGGTGATCATCTGGGCGTGCTGCCGCGCAACAGCGTCGACTTGATCCGCCGGGTGATGTGGCGGTTCGGTTTGGATGCCGGGATGTACCTCACGATCGTCGCGAACCCGGGCACCCACACCCACCTGCCGGTCGACGAATCCACCCCGCTGCTGGGCATCCTCGGCAGCTGCGTCGAGCTGCAGGCCTGCGCCACCCGCTCCGACATCGAGGTGCTCGCCGAGTACACCGAGGACCCGGAACAACGCGCCGAACTGCTGGACCTCCTCGACGACGAGCAGTACCGCGACGAAGTCGCCCTGCCCAACGTGTCGGTTCTCGACCTGCTCGAGCGCTTCCCCGCCTGCACGGTGCCGTTCGAGAAGTACCTGGATCTGCTGCCACCGCTGCAGCCGCGGTACTACTCGATCTCGTCGTCGCCGGCGACCGATCCGGCGACGTGCAGCCTCACCACCGGGGTGCTGCGTGCCCCGGCTCGCGGTGATGGTCGCCCGTTCGCGGGTGTGTGCTCGAACTATCTGGCGGACATGGCGCCCAACAGCACCATCTTCGTCTTCCGCCGTCGGCCGACCATCCCGTTCTACCCGCCGTCCGATCCGAGTGTGCCGATGATCATGATCGGGGCCGGGACAGGGCTGGCACCCTTCCGCGGGTTCCTTCAGGAACGCGCGACCCAGAAGGCACGGAGTGGTTCGGTGGCCCGTTCGCTGTTGTTCTTCGGTTGCCGCTGCCCCGGATACGACGACATCTACTCCGACGAACTGGAGTCCTACGCGTCGAGCGCCGACGTCGGGGTGCACATCGCGTACTCACGGCAACCGCGCGAGGGCCGCCGGTACGCGCAGGACGAGATGCTCGCCCACCAGGACGAGATCTGGGATCTGATCGGGCAGGGCGCGTCGATCTTCGTGTGCGGCAACGCCCGCACGCTCGCTCCCGGGGTTCGTGCTGCCCTCAGCCAGATCGTGGCAGGTAAGCGCGGCTGCTCGGTCGACGAGGCGCAGACCTGGCTGTCCGGTATGCGCGCAGAACACCGCTTTCTCGAGGACATCTGGGGCGGAAGCTGAGTAACGCCGCGAGCCCCGCAATACCGGGCCCGCGCGGGTTTTGCTGCCTATACTCCCGGCATGCTGATCATCGGGATCATCCTGTTCGGATTGCTCGTCGGCGCGGTCGCACAGCTCGTCGTGGGCAAGTCCAAGTCCGGAATCGACTGGACCCTGGCGTTCGTTGCCGGTGTCGGCGGTTCGTTCGTCGGTGGCCTGATCATCAGCCTGCTCGCCGGCGACGGTCTGGCGCTGCGCCCCAGCGGCATCATCGGTTCGATCGCGGGCGCGATCATCGTGACCGCATTGTGGTCGTGGTGGAAGACGAGGTCCACGTCGCCGGTCGACTGACCATGCTGCACACCTGACCGCGCCGCACACCTGACCTGCGGATACACGATTCCGGCAGCGAGAGCGCGCTTCCGGCCGTACCGTGAACCGATGATCACCGGCGTACACACTCTGGTCTACTCCGACGACCCCGACGCGACCCGCGCGTTCTTCCGCGACATCCTCGGGTTCCTCTCCGTCGATACCGGTGGCGGCTGGCTCATCTTCCGCACCGGACCGTCCGAACTCGGCGTCCACCCGACGTCGGGCGTCCACGAAGGCGTCGAGTACTCCTCGCCGCGGCAGCATTCGATCTCGCTGATGTGTGACGACCTCGAAGCGACGATGGCCGAATTGTCCTCGAAGGGTGCACGATTCACCCGTGAGGTACGCGACGACGGCTACGGCCTCACCGTCGATGTTGCGGTACCCGGGGCCGACGACATCCTGCTGTTCCAACCGCGCTACGATCCGCCGGCCTTCCTCTGACCGGCACGGCGACGCCGATCATGCGGGCGAATGCGGTGCTCCCACACCCGGATCGATCCGCACCGGGCCGTCCGCCGTCGGCTTCACGGGGAAGTCGAAGATCGTCGTCGGAATGTACACCGTCGCACAGGAGTTGGGGATGTCGACGACCCCCGACAATCTTCCCTCGATCGGTGCCGCGCCGAGCAGCAGATATGCCTGTTCCGGGCTGTATCCGAATTTCGTGAGGTAGTCGATCGCGTGCAGGCATGCCCGCTGGTATGCCAATTGGGAATCGAGGTAGCGCTGTTCGCCGTCGAGGGTGACCGAGGTGCCGGAGAACGCGAGCCATTCCGAGAACTGCGGGTCGGTGTTGCCCGGCATGAAGATCGCATTCTCGCTCACCCCGTAGGTCTCCATGCCTCCCCGGATGAGGTCGACGCGCAGATCGATGAAGCCGCCCATCTCGATGGCCCCGCAGAACGTGATCTCGCCGTCGCCCTGGGAGAAGTGCAGGTCGCCGACCGACAGGTTCGCGCCGTCGACGAACACCGGGTAGAAGATCCGACTCCCCTTGGTGAGGTTCTTGATGTCCTGGTTGCCGCCGTTCTCGCGCGGCGGCGCGGTCCGTGCCGCCTCTGCTGCGACCCGGTCGAAATCCGCACCGGTGAGGCTGCCGAGGATCGCGCCGTCCGGCTCGGGCGGTAGTGCCAGCGGCGGCACCCGATCCGGATCCGTGGCGATCAGCGCGGCTTCGCGCGTGTTCCACGTCGAGAGCAGATCGTGCGAGGGGGCCGTCCCCATCAGCCCGGGATGCACGATGCCGGTGAACGACACGTGCGGGACGTGGCGACTCGTCGTCTTCTGTCCGGAGAAGTCCCAGATCGCCTTGTACGCGTCCGGGAATTGATCGGTGAGGAAGCCGCCGCCGTTGGGCTTGGCGAAGATCCCGGTGTAGCCCCAGCCCTGACCGGCGAGCGGGCCGGAGTCCTCCTGCGGGATCGGGCCGACGTCGAGGATGTCGACGATCAGCAGATCGCCGGGTTTCGCGCCCTCCACGGCAAACGGACCCGAGAGTGCGTGCACGGTGTGCAGCGGCGCGTTGCGGATGTCGTCGGCCGAGTCGTCGTTGTGGATCGCCCCGTCGAACCATTCCCGGCAGTGCACCCGGAACGAGTCCCCCGGCTTCACGGTCGCGACGGGCGGGATGTCGGGGTGCCAGCGGTTGTGACCGATCTTGTCCTGGTCGGTGAAGCGGCGGGTCGAATCGAGGGGGAAGATGACGTCGGGCACGAAACCTCCTTGATCGGCAACTTCAGGGGCGAGGAAGCAAGCGGTGCCGGGGATCCGTCGTAACGGGCCGCGGCGGTCGCCGCGAGCTCCCCGGCAGTGCACCCGATACGACGCCGGGTTCGGACGCCGTCCGCGCTGCCGCATCGTGTGCACGCATCGCCGCCGATCCGCCACGACCGAGGCGCGGCGCGCCGAGCAGACGCGGAGCCGATCGGGAACAACGGGGACAGGGCGCGGCCGGCCCGACCTCGCTCATCGACATCGAGAGATCGAAGGAACCGCAGTCGGCGCATCGGAATTCGTACAGCGGCATCGGCATCCGTTCTTCGCATATCCGGTGTGCCCCCGACCGTATCCGACCGATTGCGGCCGCGCCGGAGGTCGGCGAAAGTCGTAACGTCGAGGCAACCTTGCGGCTCGGGTGCTGCGACTGCCTGGCAACCCGGGCGAATCGGCGACGGCGACGTGCCCGTCGAGTCGCCCGCGGCGACGGCTCTGCCAGGATGTGCCCATGAAATCAGTGGCCCGGCTGGGCACGATCCCTGTGTCCACGATGGTGCTGCTCGCTGCCCTGTATTTCGCGCAGGGCCTGCCGTTCGGCTTCTTCACCCAGGCTCTGCCCGTGGTGCTCCGGGAGTCCGGATTCTCGTTGATCGCGATCAGCGCGACCGGAGTTTTGTTCGCACCGTGGGCGCTGAAGTTCCTGTGGGCGCCGTACGTCGACCACTACGGCACTCGACGCCGATGGCTGCTGACGCTGCAGTTGCTGTCGGCGGCGGTGACCCTCTCGATGGCGGCACTGGACCTCGAGTCGTCGCTGCGCTGGCTCCTGGTTGGGATCGCGGTCGTCAATGCGGTGTCGGCGACCCAGGACATCGCCACCGACGGGCTCGCAGTGCAGCTGCTGAGCCCTCGAGAGCGCGGTGTCGGCAACGGAATTCAGGCGGGCGCCTACCGAATCGGGATGATCGTGGGCGGCGGTGCGTTGCTGTGGCTGTTCTCCATCGCGGGATGGCGAGCGCTGTTCGTCACGATGGCCGGGCTGCTGCTTCTGACGACGATCCCCGTGTGGACGATGCCGCAGGCGTCGGTACGCAGCGTTCAGGAGCCGGCGACCCCGGTACGGCTGGCGGCCGGGTGGTGGACGCGTCTGCGCCGGCCCGGGATGATCGTCTTCATCCTGCTCATCGGCGGCTTCAAGTTCGGAGACTCGATGGGGTCGGCGATGGTCGGCCCCTTCATGTCCGACGCGGGTCTGTCCCTCGGGCAGATCGCGCTGATCAAGGGCGTCCTGTCGTCGGTCGGTGCACTCGCGGGTGCGGCACTGGGTGCGTGGATGTGCTCACGGTGGGGCCGGCGGAGGGCTCTGCTGATCGGTGGCGTGACCCAGACCGCGAGCGTGGCGCTGTATCTGGTCGCCTCGCTCGGGGTCGGCGGATTCGGATTGATCGTCTCGGCGAGCCTGGCCGAGCACGTCC
>NZ_JADZGH010000277.1:32946-41051 GCF_015865005.1 Rhodococcus sp. CX | reverse complement strand
CGCCGCCGATCGCGACCACGCGGGCAGCGACTACACGCTGATGGCGTGCGCGATCGTGGTCGTCCAGGGCATCGCCGGTTTCACGGCGGGCGCGGTCGGTGAACTGCTCGGTTATCCCGCTCTGTTCGGCACGGGTGCCGCCCTGTCGGGTCTCGGCTGCGCGGTTCTGCTCGTCGCTCTCGACCGAGGAGTGGGACCTCGTGGCGTCGGCGACGTCTGGCGAGCGCCCGAACGGACGAACGCAACCTGAACGGATTCGGCCGGACGCCCGTGAGGCGTCCGGCCGAATCCGGGTCGGGCAGGTGTCAGGCCTGCGCCTCGGCGGGTGCGCGACGCGCGCCCACGGCGTAGAGCGCCAGGCCCACGACGACCCACGTCACGAGAGTCAATGCGGCCGTTGCCCCGCCGGCCCAGTCGAAGTAGGCGGCCGAGCGGACCAGGGTTCCGGCTGCACCCGGCGGCAGGATCTGGCCGAACGTGCCGAGCCCGCTGGGCAGCCACGCCGAGGTGGTGGCGATGCCGGCCAGGGGGTTGCCGAGGAACATCATCGTCATGGCGCCGAGCGTGAATCCCTTGGCACCGAACGCCTTCTGAAGACCCGCCAGCGGAAGGGCGAGCCCTGCGATACCCAGCGTGAGGGCCGCCGCGACCGGCCACATGCTCGATTCGATGCTGCCGAACCAGTGGGTGAGCACGGCGGAAACTGCGATACCGCCGAGCGCGGCGAAGCCGATCAGGCCCGCGAGGTACCACGCATTGCTACGCGGGAAGATCTTCCGGAACGCGACGACCGGGACGATGCCGCCGAAGACGAGCGGGAACGCGAGTCCGCCGATGCCGATGCCGGTGGGATCGGACGCGGGCAGCGGAACGACGTCCTCGACCGTCACTGCGGATCCGGTCGCGCGGGCCACGGTCTGCGCGGTGCCGGTGAGCGATCCGGAGATGGCGGACGAACCGGCACTGGCGACCAGAGCGTGGACGTTGCCGCCGTCGACGACGAACCCGCCGACGACCTCGCGATTGCGGATCGCGTCGCGCAGAGCCTCGTCCGACTCGAAACGCTGCGGCTCGTATGCATCCGGGGCGGCCGCGCCGAGGGCCTGCTCGAATTGGGCGGTATCGGTTCCCACCACCCCCACCTGCAGATCGTGGGCGCCGCTCTCGAGCGACGGCAGGATGAAGACCATCAGGAGCAGAACCAGGATCACGCCGAGGCCGGCACACATGGCGAGCAGCATGGCGGCGGGGTTTCGGGTGCGTCCGGAAGCGCCCTCCTCGGCTGCCGCCGGGGACTCCGTGTCGATCTGTGTCATTCCCTCGTCCTTCTGCCCCGGTGTTGAACCGGATGAAGATCCTCCACTTATGTGGAGAATAATCCTCCGTTTAGAATGGGATGTCAAGAACGCCCGTCAGGACCGAGCGCCCGAGGAGTTACAGATGCGTTCCGATGCCGCGAAGCGTCGTCAGGCAATCGTCCGGGAGGCACGACGGTTGTTCGCCGCCCACGGCAGCGACGTCGCGTTGGAGACCATCGCCGAGGCCGCAGGCGTCGGCATCGCCACCCTGTACCGGAACTTCGAATCACGCAGCGCGCTTGCCCACGAGGTGGCGCTGGCGATCCTCGGCGACATGCAAGCAGCGGCGGCCGATGCCCTCGACGCGTTCGATGCGGCGCCCGACACCGCCTGGACGAACTACGTGCAGCGACTCGTCGAACTGGATCTCGGGGCGTTGTCGGGCGCTCTGACGGAGTACGTCGCGCACGAACTGCCGGAGTCGGTGCGCCGGGCGCAGCAAATCACGCTCGCCGGGGTCGAGGACGTGCTCGCCGCCGCCCGGTCCGCGGGCGCGGTCCGCGCGGATCTGGGTGCGCTCGAACTCGTTCTCGGGATCGGCATGATCACCCGCCCCCAGCCCGCGGCCATCCGCGCCGTCGCACCCGACCTCGTCCCCCGCCTGGTGTCGATCATGCTGGCCGGGATGCGGCCCTAACTGTCCCCTTCCAGGGTCCGTTCCAGGACATCGGCGGGCGCATAGTTCGCCCAGCCGTGCCCGGGCCAGTTGAACCATCCGGACGACGCGAGGGTTCCGCCGTCCGGATGCAGCGTCGTGCCGGTGATGAACGACGACAGTCCCGACGCGAGGAACACGACGCAGTTGGAGATGTCGTGGACATGTCCGACGCGCCCCATCGGAATCGCGATCGCCGCACTGCGCGGATCGGCCAGGGCGTGCTCCCCCGCCGCGAGCCGCTCGAGGTTCGGTGTCGGAACGAAGTCGGGCGCAACGTTGTTCACGCGGATGCGGTCCGGCGCCACCTCGACCGCGAGTGTTCGGGCGAACTGCTCGACGGCGGCCTTCGTAGCGGAGTAGACGGCGAAACCCGATGCGGCCCGGTGCGCTTCGATGGTCGAGAGGTTGACGATGCTGCCGCCGCGGCCACCGTTCTTCATCCGGCGCACCGCGAGCGAACACGCGTGCAACACGTGCGAGAGGTGTACGCCACCTCGGCCACGTTGAACAGCGAGATCGCGAACCTCGAGAAGTGCGCGGCCACTCATTTCGGCCGGCACCCGGACGCTGAGATCCTGCTCGGCCAGCCCGGTCTCGGGGTCGTTCTCGGTGCCCGGGTGCTCACCGAGTTCGGGGACGCCCCCGGTCGTTACGTCGGTGCGAAGGCACGGAAGAACTACGCCGGGACCAGCCCGATCACCCGAGCGTCCGGCAAGACGCGTGTGGTCTGCGCCCGGCACGTGCACAACGACCGGCTCGTCGACGCCCTGAACACTGCTCGGCGGTTGTCACGTGGACGGGTGCCCCGGCCGGTGCGAGTGCAGAACCTCGAGACAACGCCGAAACTCGTCCTCGTCGATCTCCCCGTGCGCGAAGCGTGTTGCCAGGATGCTCTCCGGGGTCGGTTCCGGAACAGGCGGCGGGACCGGAGGCGGTCCCACTTGCGGACCCGGACTCAATGCTCGCACCAACAGGACGATCCCCGCGATCACGAGCGCCCAGAACAGCACCATCGCGACGGTCATGAGGACATAGCCCCAGCCGCTCATGCCGTCGCCGTACCAGAACATCATCGAGATCCACTCCTCCCGCTCGGCGACGCTCCTTCGGGGCGCCGCGGGACCGTTCGTCCACTTCCATGCTCCCCGTCCACGACAATCTGTTCCGCGTCGATTTCGCGAAGACCCGCCCGAGATGGGCCGGACCGAACATGCAGCCGACCACAACGGGAACCGGTGCCCAGCGGCGTCACGGGGGTGGAACCGCCGCGGTCACCGATCCTGCGTCGCCGAGGCATCCTCCGGGTTGTTCCAGACCGCGGCAGCGCCGCTGTCACCGACCCGATAGACCTGGACGACGGATCCAACCGCGAGAACGATCCCGACGACGGCGAACCCGATCGCAAGCACCCGGGACACCTGTGTCGGTGCGGAACCCGCGCGCTTCGCCCACCACGCGCGGACCCGGGACTGGTGGATCGCCCACCACGCGAACGAGACCAGGAACAGCCCGGCCGACCAGTAGACGAGCTGGTCGCCCAGCTCGGCGTGGGTCTCCACCAGCGGATCGCGCGGCGTCCGGTGCTCGAGCCACTCGCCCGCCTGAGTTGTCAGCGGGACAAGGACGAGGGACACGAACGCAACTGTCGGCGTGATGACCCCGAGCCTGCGCCGGGCGGCCGGCCAGCATACCGACAACAGCAGGAGCAGCGCCGACAACGGAACCAGCACCACCACGAAATGCACCAGCAGCGGGTGGATCGGCATTCCGTTGAACGTTGTGGGGCCCATGCTTACTCGCCTTCGTCGAGATGTGTGCGATCGGGCGCCAGACTAGGGGCGAATTCTTGGAGCTTTCTGGGAATCGACAGGTAGTTCGAGCGTGAAGCTGGCTCCGTGACCTTCTCGCGATTCGACCAGGACCCGGCCGCCGTGAGCCTCCGCCACCTCTCGGACGAGGGCGAGGCCGATACCGTATCGGCGCGGCCCCCCGGGCCGGTCCGGTCCGTGCGCGAACCGCGTGAACAGCCGCTGCATCTGCTGAGGAGGGATGCCGATGCCGGTGTCTGTCACCGTAATTCGGGCATACTCGGCATCGGCAGCGACGCGGATGGTGACACGTCCGCCCGGCCGGACGTGAGTGACGGCATTGTCGACGAGTCCGTGCACCGCACGCCGCAGGGCCGGACGGGATCCCGACACCACTGCCGTCGCGGTGTCTCGTTCCAAGTCGACAGTGACACCGAGGGATTGCGCGTGCGCCGAGACGCTGTCGCGGATCTCTTCGCACATGTCCGCCGTGTCGACCGGTTCGCGGGCGTCCGGGCCGGACTCCAACGACGCCGAGAGCAGGAGATCCTCCACGAGCTCGGAGAGTGCTCGGGTATCGTCCACCAGCCCCTCGAGCTGCCGGGACACCTCGGACGGCTCGAGGCGGCCGGCCCGGCGCGCCAGCAGCTGCGCCCGGGTGTGCAGGACGGTGAGCGGCGCCCGCAGCTCATGGGAGGCGTCGGCGACGAATCGACGCTGCAGCGAAAGCGCCTGCGAGAGCGGCCGGATGGACCTTCGGGTCAGCAGGAAGACGACCAGCGTCGAGGCCGCGATGCCGGCGAACTCGGCGAGGGCCAGCGCCGTCAGCAGTCGATCCCGCCCGGCCTCGAACGGTTCCAGGTCGAGAAGGACGACGGCGCGTCCGTACGAGTTGTCGGCGACAAGCACCCGGAAGTGCCGGTCGCCGTCACGGAACTCGACGAAACCGTTCGGGGCATCCA
The DNA here is from genome assembly GCF_015865005.1 of Rhodococcus sp. CX. Lineage (NCBI taxonomy): Bacteria > Bacillati > Actinomycetota > Actinomycetes > Mycobacteriales > Nocardiaceae > Rhodococcus > Rhodococcus sp. CX. The sequence continues at coordinate 36,265 of NZ_JADZGH010000277.1, read as the reverse complement.
CCAACTCCAGGGCCCGCGGCGGGGCGCCGGGGCCGGCCTCGGTGGCTCCGTCGTGGTCCCGGAGCACGATCACCGTGCCGGGCGGAGGATCGTCGACGTCCTCGGCGGTCGCGACGATCGACCGCAGCTGAGTGTCGATCTGACGCGATTGCACGCGGCTGTCGACGAGGAACACGGCGACGCCGACAACCAGCAGAACGAGAGCGAGGGCGATCGCGGACTGCAGCGCTGCGAGCCGACCCGCGCGGCGCAGCAGGTGCTCGTCCCCGATCACCGCGGCCGGTCGCGTCGCGAGGGTCGGAGGGCGACCGCGCCGTCGTGTTCTCATCGGGAGCCGAGCCGGTATCCGACGCCGCGCACGGTTCGCACGACATCGGGTCCGAGCTTGCGACGCAGGTAGTGGACGTAGGTGTCGACGGTCCCCAGCGCACCGGCGGCACCGAACGCGGCGTCGAGGAGTTGCCCTCGCGTGAAGACCTGACCGGGAGCCGCGGCGAGCACTGCCAGCAGCGCACATTCGCTCGCCGATAGCTCGACCACCCCGTCGTCCCCGATCACCGTCCGGCTCGCGAGATCCAGTCGACGACCTGCCACCGGCAACTGTTCGGCCCCGTCGAACCGGCGACGCCGCAGAGCCCGGAGCCGGGCGAGCAGCTCGGGGATCTCGAACGGCTTGACGAGGTAGTCCTCGGCACCGGCGTCGAGTCCCTCGACGCGATCCCCGAGTGTGCCCCGGGCGGTCAGAACGAGCACCGGTGTGCCCACCCCGCGCCGCCGCAGCGCACGCAGCACCTCGATACCGTCGCGTCCCGGCAGGCCCCGGTCGAGGACGACGACGTCGTGCCGGCCGGTCAAGCCCAGCTGCAGACCGGCCTGGGCGTCACCGGCGACATCGACGCGGTAGCCCTCGTCCGTGAGCAGTTCGACGAGCAGATCCGCGAGGCGCGCGTCGTCCTCGACGAGCAGGACCGACGGGGGCGCGGCAGACGTGGACATGATTCGAGAGTGCCACTCGGCGCTCACTCGGGGCCGTACCGCCGCGGTCCGGACGTCTACAGTTCCCGCGTCAGCCCGACGTGAGTGCTGTCGTAACCGAGCCGCGCGAAGAACGTACAGACCCGCTCGCAGACCCGGTCCGCGGTGACCTGAGCGAGCGACGCCCCACGCTGTCGGCCGTGCCCGTGCGCCCACTCGAGCATCGCGGTGCCGACACCCCGGGAACGTTCGGACGGCGCCACTCTGACCCCTTCGATCTGCATCCGCGTGACACCGCCGCGGGAAAGCCCCGGAACGATGGAGAGCTGCATGGTGCCGACGATCCGATCGTCCTCGTCGCGCACCGCGGCCAGGTAGTGCGCGGAGTCCCGGGTCACCGCGTCGTACGCCTCCTCGTACCGCGCGATCTCGGCGCCTTCACGGCCGGTGTCGCCGGACAGGAGCGCGACCAGCGCCGGCACGTCCACGCGGGCGGCGCGCGTCACCCGGTACGTCCGGTCGCCGACACTCAGCCGTCCCCCGACCGATTCCCGCGCTCGTGACCGCAAGCGGGCGATGAGCGTGTCCAGCCAATTGCCGACATTCAGCCGGGCCTCGGAGGTGTCGGGGTAGCGGCAGCGCAGGTGCAAGCCGGACTCGTCGAGGATGAACCACAGCATCACGCCGTCGGTGCGGATCGTCGCGCCGACGTACTGCGCCTCCAGCCCGGTCGCGTCGACCCGGACCGGTAACCGGCGCAGATCCAGCCACGAGATCGCGAACATCCCCGGCGCCTCGGGCATCCCACCCCACGGACGCAGCACGTCCTCGAGGGGCCAAGACCCCATCCCCACCGCTTCCTTGACCGCCTCCGCGGCGGCGCGGGGCTCGGGGACGGCCGATTCCAGCACCGAATTGGTGATGAACCAGCCGACGGAGTCGTGCCACGTGGCGTCGTACCGGCTGTGCACCGGGAACACCGCCCGCAACGGAGAGCCGGCCAGCTCGAGGGTCACGTCGGTCATCGCCGCCACCACCAGGGCGAGGGTCGAGACGCCGTCGTCTTTGGCCTGCGCCCCGAAGGCAGCGCTGTCGTCGACGTCGAGCACGTCGCGCACCTCCACGCGTTCGCGATGCAGCGTCTCCTCGCCCAGCGGCAGCGGGAACCGCGGCATCACGTCGCCACTGGCCGCGAGGACCTCGGCCCAGCGGCGGCGTACGTCGTCGGGTGCGGTCGGGCGGTCGCGAAGCGCGCTGGTGTGCTCGGCGAACGCCGGTGCCGTCGGCAATGCCGGTTCACGGCCCTCGTGGACCGCTGCGAGTGCGGCGAGCAGGTCGCGGGCGAGCACCAGCATCGACCACATGTCGACGTGCGAGTGGTCGGCGGCGATCACCACCGTCGGTCCGTCCGCTGTCTCGAGCATGCACAGCCGGTGCGACGGACGGGTGTACGGCGAGCACGCGCGGTCGAGCACGTCCCGCAGGGCATCGTTGACCGCCTGGCCGGGCGCGATCGAGTGCTCGACCCACCGGCCGGGTGTGATTTCGACCTCGTACAACTTCGGCTCACCGTCGTCTCCGGGCACGAAGACCGACCGCAACGTGCCGTGCCGCGCGATCACCGCCAGCCACGCGGTCGCGAGATCGTCGGGTGACACCGGCTCGGAGAGCCTGAAGGACAAGGCCATCCAGGATCCGGCACGGTCGCCCGCACCGACGTGGCGTCCCTGGTCGAAGGAGACGGGCAGGGGTCGGCCCGGCTGTCCGGCTGTCACGTCGTAGCCGAGCAGCCGACCGAAGGGAAGGCGCAGGTGCGCGACGTTCGTGAGCCGCATGGCGGTATCCTAGGCGCCTTCCTCAGCGACGACCGACCAAGGAGCCGCCGTGCCGACCTTCAGTGTTCCGGGAGCCGAACTGGACGTGGAGCTGAGCGACGAGGGTGGCCACCCGGTTGTGCAACTCCACGGCCTCACCTCCAGCCGCCATCGCGACCGCCTGATGGATCTCGATCTCGGGCGTGGACTGAGCGGGACCCGACTCCTCAGGTACGACGCGCGCGGGCACGGCCGTTCGACCGGCCGCGCGGTGCCGGAGGACTACCGCTGGGAGGTCCTCGCCGACGACCTGCTGCGACTGCTCGACCACTGGTTCCCCGGCGAGCAGGTCCACGGCGTCGGCCCGTCGATGGGCACCGGAACACTGCTGCACGCGGCGGTCCGGGATCCGGGGCGGTTCAGTGGCCTCACCCTGATGGTGCCGGCGACCGCATGGGAAACGCGCGCGGCCAAGGCAGAGAGTTACCGGCAGAATGCCCGGGTCATCGAGGAGCAGGGACTCGACGCGT
>NZ_JADZGH010000277.1:16117-32936 GCF_015865005.1 Rhodococcus sp. CX | reverse complement strand
GGAGACCGTGCCGGACGTCGCCGAGCACCTGCTTCCGTCGCTGTTCCGAGGAGCCGCGCTGAGCGACCTGCCCGACCCCGACGAGGTCGCCAAGATCGACGTTCCCGCAACGATTCTCGCCTGGATCGACGATCCCGGGCACCCGGTGTCCACGGCGGAGGCGTTGCTGGATCTTCTCCCGGACTCGACTCTGGAGGTGGCCCGCACGCCGGCCGACCTCGCCCGCTGGCCGAGCATCCTGTGCGCGGACGTGGCGCGGCAGGGGTAGCGGCGGGGCGAGTCGTCACATGCGTGGCGACTGGCGGAACTCCGGGGCCGGGGTCGGGGCACCACTGCGGAGGTCGGCGTCGGGCACATCCGGCCCCTTCCCCACGTTCTGCAGCAGCGTCTTCGCAGGGTCCCAGAACTGGCCGTTACTCGGAATGAAGAGCTGAACCTCGTCCGTCAGGCCTTCTTCCTCCAGCCACGTCTTCCCCGCGGCCTCGGTGGCACCTGCCTCGTGGAACAGGTCGCGATACGCGGGAAGCGCGATCGCGGTCGTCTCACAAACCTCGTCGAGGGTGCTCACCGCTGCGCGCAGACGCAGCCACTTGTGGCGCTTCCAACGCTTTTCGTCGGCTGCGAAGCGGTGCCGCAGTCTGGCCCCGGCGAGCGCACCGCGCAACGCCATCGACGCGACCGTCTCACGCCTCATGAACAGGTTGGTTCCGCCTTCCTCGGCACGCTGCCGCACCCACGCGACCCGGCCGCGGGTGCTGGGCATGTTCGTCTGCATGACATCCCGCCAGGTCCGGGCGGTGGACACGATCGCCGCGACGAATCCGGCCGCGGTCCCGCGAACTACGCTGTACGGCGGCACGCTGGACTGCCAGTCCTCGGGAAACCACACGTCCTGATGCTCGAATCCCCGCGGATGCCGCCCCAGGTTCAGACCGAACGTCGGCCATTCCGGCAGAGACTGGTCGAACAGGTGCACCGGGAAGTTCGAAGTGATACCGCCGTCCGACAGCCACAGTTCCTCTGCGATTTCGGTATCGGCATTCATCATCGGGGACTCGAGCGCCTTCTTCGGCTCGAACTCGAGCGGCCGACCCATATCGTCGCGCACCGTGGTCGGCTTTCGCAGCCGGTAGACGCGGACGGCCTTGAAGAGGAACGGTAGCGCCATGCTAGCCCGGACCGCGAATACGACGGGAAGGTCCCACGGCTCGGGAAGCGCACAGAGTTCGCGCCGTTCCCACTTCCCCTTCTCGCCCCAGCACTTGTACATCTGTGCATTCGACTCACCGTCGACCGACTCGGGTGCCAGCAGATCGACGACCTCCGGCGGGAAGATCGCCGCGAGATCCTTACGGTCGACATAGAACTGGCTGCCCAGCGACTCCTTCATGCTCGCGTTGTCGACGAACGGAAACAGGAACGGCCGCTGCTGCGCCAGATCGGTGGTGACCAACTGCAGATTGACGCGGCGCGCGCGGGCACGGTGTGCCAGCTTCTCCCCCCGTCTGTTCTCATCGTTTTCGTCGACGCCCCACAGGTCACCGAACGTCAACGGCCTTTCCTGCCCGGCGAGATCCCGGAGCCGAGCGTCGATCCATGCCACCAGGCGATCCCCCGAGAACAGCCCGTACTGATCCCGCGACCGGAACTTCGCGTTCATGTCCATTGCGATGACGCCCAGGAACGCCGCGGACACGAGCGCCCACAACCCGGTGAAGGCCAGTACGAGCAATGCGGCCAAGACGACTCCACCGAGATCCATGGCCGAGCGGTCCGTCGCGATCCACACGAACGCCGCTGCGGCCGCGACGCAGGCCACCAGCCCGATCACGGTCGCTACGAGCACGCCCTTCGTCGCACGCGGCTCCTCGGCACTGGTGTGGCTCTTCAGCAGCTCCTGGTAGAGCGCGGTTGCCTTCGCGTCCTTGCCGGCGATCCAGTTCTCGATCTCACGATCCAGATCCCGTTTCATGCCGCGCGCTCGTTGGAGACGGAATACACCGACCGCGCTCACGACCACCAACACGATCGTGAGGATCCCGGTCACCGACAGTCCCAACGCCGAGCCCCACCGGCCCCACGCGTCACCGGCCGCTTCGTCGACGGCCCGGCGCATCGCCACGACCAGGAGCGCGAAGGTCCCGGCGCTGATCAGCATGCCGAGGGTGCACCATCGCAATCCGAGCGCCAGCGCGGCCCGCCAGACCGCCTGGTAGCGATTGCGGCGCCGCATGATCGGCTCGAGCAACCCGAACAGCCGCCGCTCCCGGCGCTTCGCCGACTGCGCCTTGCGAGACTCCGAACTACCAGGCGCCGGCTCGTTCGGACGGAAGAGCCCTGCGAGCCGAAATTCGTCGTCCGACTTCCCTTCCGTGTCGGGCCGGGTCCCATCGAGTTGCGTCAGCCAGCGCACGACTTCTGCGACTCCTGCGAAACCGCGCTGCACGGACTCCGGCGTGGACGCCTTCGTTGGCACTTCCACCTGTTCGATCTCCCGGATGCGCCCGAGCTCCGCGGCGGCAGCTGCGGCCGCGGCGATCGCACCCGCCGACGTCCCACCGATGTTGCGCAGCCGGAACGCGCGGGCGATCTCGCACACTGCGAGCGGGTAGACGATGCCCGAGGTCGTGCCGCCGCGCATGGTGATATCCGTGCTGCGCCGACAATAGTCCCCGTACTTATCGACCTCGTCCGCGAACGTCTCCGCCGCCTCCGCGTGGCTGAGATTCAGATCAGGATTGCCCAGGTCGTTTTCGAAGTAAGTATTCGGGTTGAGATAGCCAGTCGCCGGGGGATCCGGCACGGGCGTCGGTGGCGACTCGGCCGGCTCGAGCCCCTTCGGATTCGGCTTGTCGCGCTGCCAGACCTTGCGCGACTCAGTACCGGCGAGCAATTCATCGAGTCGTTTCAGCGCCGACGACGGACCTGGCACGGCCATGGTCGCCGCCTCCTCCCTGTCGGTTCCACAACCGATCGCTATACGCTGCGCTCACCGAAAGGCTTGTCCAGAAGGCATTCTCGGATCGAGATCACACTTCCGAACCTGCCACCGCCGAGCCGGCATCAATGAAGAATTGGCCGAACCCAGATCAGAACGGCCCCAGCATATTCCGACACACCCTTGTGCCTCTTGGGCGATTTCGAACTCCCGAGAAGTGTCGAGTCCCCGCCTTTCGTGAGTAGCGCGAGCTTCGTTGCGTCTACAACCACGACCGAACTGCACGACACCGACCCATTCACATTCCGACCGGTGCAACAATGTCCCCCGACTGCGCATTCGATTCTAGGCCAGGGCCCTCGGGTTGGGCGGCGAGTTCGTGCGGTAAGCCCATCCCGACGACCATCGGCGTTGATCACCGTCTACCGGCGCCTCGGCGCGACCCGATGCGCGGCCGAACCGGCGGCCGATGAGATGATGACGGGCGTGCCCATGCCCTCACCACTACCTGTCAGGAACGGCGTCGGGCCGACGCGACTGCGCGTCCCGAACTCCGGCCCCTGGTCGACGATCGCCGAATACGTCGTCGCCAGGTTCGATCACCTCGACGCCGACGACCTGTACCGGCGGTTCGACGCCGACGAGATCGTGGGCGCCGACGGCAGTCCGATCGACCGCGATACGGAACTGGGAGCGCACCGGTTCGTCTGGTACTACCGCGATCTGCCGACCGAGGAACCGGTGCCGTTCGACGAGGAGATTCTCCACGTCGACGACGACCTCGTCGTGATCGACAAGCCGCACTTCCTGCCGACCACCCCGGGCGGGCGGTACCTGCGCGAGTCCGCGCTCGTCCGACTGCGGACCCGCCTCGACAATCCGGATCTGACGCCGATCCATCGACTCGATCGAGCAACCGCAGGTCTGGTGATGTTCTCGACTCGTCCCGAGACGCGCGGCGCCTACCAATCGCTGTTCGAGAAGCGGCAGGTCGTGAAGGTCTACGAGGCGGTGTCGGCGCTTCCGTCCGAATGGGACCCTGCCGCACCGGCGCTCGCCAGGCACGCCGTGCCCGTCGTCTACCGCAACCACATCGAGTCGCGCCGCGGCGAGCTGCGGGTCGTCGTCGACGATTCGCGAGAGCCCAACTCCGAGACGGTGATCGAGGTGCTCGGCACCGGCGTGAGCGCCTCGGGACGTGCGGTGCTGCACACGCTCCTGCGGCCGCACACCGGACGGATGCACCAACTGCGGGTGCATCTGGCGGCGCTCGGCGTCGGGATCCTGGGCGACCGTTGGTATCCCGACCTCTTGGCCGAGGAACCCGACGATTATTCCCTCCCCCTCCAATTACTGGCGCGGGAACTGGAATTCACCGATCCACTGTCAGGGGTGCCGCGACGGTTCGTCACCCGACGGACGTTGAGCGAAGCACCCGTTCCGGGACGCTGAGCCCGTCCGAAGATCGCACTCGGTCAACCGGACGGCTCCGCAGCGTCGGCGAGCCCGAACTTGGCTAGTTTCCGGTACAGCGACGACCGTGAAATGCCCAGTGCGCGAGCGGTTTCCGCCCGGTTCCCGCCGGCATCCCGCAACGCTTTGGCCACCACGTCGCGCTCGACCGCCTCGACGGCGCTCAGTTTGCGGCCCGGCCCGTGATGGCACCATTCGGGCAGGTCCTCGCGCGTGATTCGCCCGGCCGGCCGCAGCGCGACGGCGCTGCGCAGCGCATCCTCCAGCTCGTGGATGTTGCGCGGCCACGGGTAGCGCACGAGGAGGCGCATCGCGTCGGGCGTGAGCTCGCGGCTCGACGAGCCGGTGATCGTCCGAAGCACCTGCGCCACCACTCCGGGGATGTCGTCGGTGCGGTGCCGCAGCGCGGGCACGTGCACGGTTCGCTCGAGCGCGTCGAGCAACGGAGCGAGGAACTCCGGCGCCGGTTCATCCGAATCCTGCATGGTGGCGACGACGAACACGTGCTCGGGACAGGGTTTCGCCAGCGCCGCCGCCAGGGTTGCAACCACCGGTTCGGGCATGGATCGAATGTTGCGCAGTACGTACAGGGTGGGAGTCGGGGAATCGTCGGTAAGCCCCGAGAGGTCGGTACTGCCGTCGACGAGGATGCTGCGCCCGCCGGGCACCACCGAGTGGAAGATCTCGGACGCCAGCGAGGCCTTGCCCGTGCCCGGCTCGCCGGTGACCAGCACCCGCTCCCCCGTCCGCACCGCGTCCTCGATCTCGTTGCAGGTCCGGGTCCACAGGGGCGAACCGCCGGCCCGCAACTTCCCGGTTCCTGCGGCAGCCAGTCCCGCCCCATGCGAGGGCACGCGGGGCGGAGCGGTGGGCCGGACCGCGGCCGGGATCGCGGCCGCCGCAGCGGCGGATTCGGACACTTCGATCAGGTACCCGGCAGTGTCCTCGCCCGCCCGGATCCGGACGGCCCGCACCCGGACGCTGACACCGTCGGGCAGTTCGACGTGCTCGTCGATGCGGTCGCGATGGCCGATCATGTAGTCGACATGCTCGCCGACGCGGCGCTGATCTTCCGGCGCCAGGATGGCGTGGGCGAGCGGATTCGCCAGCGACATCGCGCTGCCGGTGGCCAGCAGCGCCGTCCCCCCACGTGCGTCGGCGCGGACGAACGCGTCGAACAGCGCGTGCTGACGGGCGCTGCGATCGCGAAACAGGTTCAGTTCGATCTCGGATGCTGCGCTGCGCGCCACGCTCGCCAGCAACGGGGAAGAATGCTCGGAGAGACAGCTGAGGTCGACGACACCGGCGATGTGGCCGCTGAACGGGTCGCGGATCGGGGCACCGGAACACGCGAACGGTTGGAACCGGTCGTGGAAGTGCTCGGCGCCGTCGATCTGGACTGCCTGTCCGGATTCGAGCACGGTCCCCACGCCGTTGGTGCCGATCTCGGCCTCCCGGTAGTCGAAGCCGGGCGCGAGCGAGACCCGGTCGAGGAGCCGGCCGATGCCGCGGGCACCGTCGATCCTCATCAGCACCTGTGCCTTCGCGTCGGTCAGTGCGATGCTGACGGGAACGTCGACCATGTCCGCCGCGAGCCTGTCGAAAACGGACATTGCGCATTGCACCAGCCGGGATTCCCGATCCACGTCACCGACGTACCCGACGTCCCCACCGGAAGGCTGCACCCCGGCTGCCTGCGACCGCTGCCACGAGGCGGACACGAGCGGCGACACCAGGGACTCGTCCGGCTCTCCGGAATCGAGGAACCCGGCGCGGGCGACCGCCACCGTCAGCCGTCGGTCTGCGTTCTTCATCGTGTTCCTTCCACCACGTCGCAGTGATCTGCGTCACTCGAGGGTACCGGTCGGTTCCGTGCGACGCCCGGACCGAGTGTTCGGTCGGTTCCGTGCGATGCCCGGGTCCAGTGTCAGTTCGCCCCCGAGCGAACGCTCTCTCGGTCCAGGTCGGCCAGCCGGGCCAGCACTGTTTCCGGCACCGCACCCTCGGGGAGCCGGGCGAGCCGGAACGCCCCGGTCTCCGCGGGCACGGCGGCGCGGTCGCCGAGCCAGAAGTCGTCGCCGAGCACATCCCCGTCGCCTTCACCGAACGACACGCTTCGCTGGTCACGCAGCCCTAGCTCCCATCGGTAGTGCACGGCGACGTTGCCGATCGGCGCATAGGCCTCGGGGGGTACTGCAGGCACATCTCCGGCCGCGCGCTCGTCGAGCAGGACCGCCGCGACGGGCACGTCGGCGAACCCGCGCAGCCAGTCGGCCACGTACATCGCCGCGTTCTCCACCCGGTCGGCGTCGAGATCGTCCGTCGTTCCGGGGTGTGTCTGTGCCAGCCACGCACGCGGGGACGGGATCTGCAGGACGAGCGGCAGCCGTGTCGTGCCGGCCACGGTGGCAACCAGCGTCACCGCGGCCCGGCCGGCCTCCGCGTCTCCGAGCAGGGTGCGCAGCGCGTATCCGGGACGCGACCGTGCGGTCATCGCATCCTGCAGGCGGGGGTCCTCGGCGAGGATCCGATAGTAGGCACCGAGGTCGAGCAGCGTGGCGTCCGGGCGCAGCAGCCCGTGTGCCTGGTTGAACAGGTTCGACAGCGCGGTCGGGTCGCCCCAGGGAATCGGATTGCCGCGCAACAGGACCCGCTGACTGTAGTCGAGATGGTCGATGATCAAGGGGGTGCGGCGCCCCGAGGCCGGTGCAGCGAGGAACTCGGGCTTCGAAGTGGTCATCGTGGTCTCCGGGGGGTGAAGGGGTGCCCGCACGCACGTCGTGCGGGCACCCGGTGGACGGGGCGGACGGTGGTCAGGACTTGCGGTGGACCACCTCACCGTGCTTGGCCTCGAGTTCCTTCACCCGCGCGGTCAGCTCGGCGATCTTCAATTCGCGTCGGTCGGGCATCATGATGATCGGCATCTTGTCGATCGTCGTGGTGACCCGCTGTGCACCGTTGACGGTGAAGTGGGTGGCGGTCAGTTCCTCGGTGTCACCCCAGGACCCGTAGTAGAGGAGGTCCTTCGGAGGTTCGGGGGTGACGAACTGCTCGACGAACTGCGCGTAGGGAACGCCGCGGGCGATCCGGGCTCGGCGCATCGACGCACGCAGTTCGTCGGTGGCTTCGGTGTCGACGACGAACGTCTCCGGCTCGTACACGACGCCGTAGATGTCGTGCGCGACCTTCGGTGAGATGCGGTCGATCTCGAGATCCGCGACCACGTCCTCGGGGGCTCGTTCGAGCGGGTCTCCGTAGCCGCCGCCGGTGCCCTGCGAAATCATGTACAGCTCACCGTCCTTGGCGACGTCGAACTGCAGGCCCATGTGGCTGGTGGTGTACTCGGCGCCTTCGAACGGCTGCTCGTTCATCACCTTCTCGATGGACAGGTCGAAACGTTCCGGGTTGCGCCGCAGTTCGTCGTAGACGTTGACGCCCTTGACCATCGCGAGCGGATAGGTGTTGCAGCCGTAGCCACCGAACTGCCCGGTGATGGACGAGAACTTCGCACCCGAGGTGACGGTCATGAAGCCCCACAGCGGGGTGCCTTCCGCCGCCACGATCATCTCGTAGCCCATGCCACCGCGATACTTGCCGAAGCCCTGATTGTCGCGGACGATCCGCTTGCTCACCAGCTGCATGAAGGGCACCTCCTCCTCCATGACCTCCTGTTCGGCGGTGTCGGCCATCGCGCAGAACAGGGGCGATACGGCGTCCTCGCCGTCGCGGAACGCCTTCGCGCCGCCGCCCATGCCGTTGAGGTCGGCGCACAGATTCCCGACCTGATCACCGTGCTGGGTGACCCCGCCCCACAGGAAGGTGTTGATCTGGTTGAACCACGGGGCGATGACGTTGGAGAACTTCTCCGGGTTGGAGAACTGCAGCTTCGCCCAGGGGTTCTGCAACGCCGAGAACCCGCGGAACGAGGCCTGCAGGGATTGGCCCATCGGGGCGTCGTAGCCGGCGTCGGACCAGGTGTGCTCATCGGAGATGATCTCGATCGGACTCATCGCCGACGTGCAGCGCGGCAGATCCGGCCACCAGAACGCGAGGATGGCCTGCATCATCATCGACTTGACCGAGCACAGCGGCGAATTGATGGCCCGGTTGAGAATCTCGGGTCCGCTCCCGCGCAGATCGATCGTCATCTTGTCGCCCTTGACGGTGATCGCACAGGCGAGCTTGATGAGGATGTTCTCCTTGAGCGTCGAGTCCATGAACTGGTTGAACCGGACGGTGCCGTCGGGCAGCTCGCGGATCCGGCGGCGCACCTCGGCCTCGACGTCCTCGACGGTGATGCGCAGTGCAGCGACGAAGGTTTCCACTCCGACCTCGTCGATGATCGCGTCAACTCGTTCCTGGATACGTTGCACCGCACCGATCTTCACCTTCAGATCGGCGAGCTGCAGCTTCGGGTCGCGCACCGAGTGCTGCAGGAAGGTGAGCAGGTCGCGGCGCAGCTCGCCCCGTTCGACGATCTTGAACGGGCTCATCCGCAGGCCGTCGTCGAAGGGCGTCTCCGAGCCGGAGGGCATGCCGCCGGGCTCGCACGCGCCGTTCTCGCCCTCGTGGATGGTGGCCGCGATCCACGCGATGATCCGGTCGTCACGGATGATCGGCATGATCATCGACTGGTCGGTGTTGTGGACGTTGCCGAAGCGGGCGTCGTTGTGGATGAAGCCGTCGCCCGGGTGGATGCCTACGGTCGGCTCGTCCTTCCAGTACTTCATGATGTACCGGATCGGGTGGTGCAGGATCGCGGAGAACGCGATCACGCCGTGGCAGGACAGGTAGGTCACATCGCCGGCGGCGGTGTAGATAGCGGTGGTGAGGTCACCCCATTTGGCGCCGGGAGCCGCACCCATCGCCTCGCACATCTCGAAGCCCTCGTCGAGGGCGCCGGCCAGGCGTTTACGGATGCGATCCACCTCGAGCGGATCGATGCCCTTGGCGATGCATTCCTCCTCGAGCTCGCTGCGCGAGGCGATGTGGTGCGAACGCATGATCTCCCGATCGGGGCCGAGGAACAGCGTGGTCTCGTCCATGAATTCGTCGACCCATTGCTGTTCCTGCTCGTCGAGCGACGCGAGGCGTTCGGCGGCGGCGTTGGCGAGGTCGTCGTGCACTGCGGTCATGACATTGTCTCCTGGTGTTTCTGCGCTAGTCCTTGAGGAACCAGACGGCGCCCTGCGGGGAGGGTTCGAGGCGCCAGCCCGGCTCGACGAGATAGGTCGTGTTCTCGGTGGTGACGATCGCCGGGCCGGGGATCACATGCCGGGCATCGAGGGCCTTCGCGTCGTAGACCGCGGTGCTGATCGCCCGCGGGTGCCCGACGAAGTGCGCGTCCCGATGTCCGATCGGGACAGGCAGCGTTCGTTCCCCGCCATGATGCAGCGAGTCGAATTCCACCGTGTCGCCGTTGACGTACGACGCGACACGGATGGTCTGCACACGGATCCCCGCCTCGGGTGCGGCCGACCCCTCCCCGTACCGTTGCGAGTAGATGTCGGAGAAGGTGCGGATCAGGTGCAGGACGTCCCCGACCCCGTGAATCCGGTTGATGTCGAAGGACACCGCGGTCGTCACCAGCTGGTTGCCGTACCGCAGGTCCATTTCGAGGCGATGCTCGATCACGTCGTCGGTGATGCCCTGCCGACGCAGATCCTCCGCACCCTTCGCTTCCAGGGCAGCCACGATGTCGTTGAACTCCTCGTAACGGTCGTAGAGTGCTCGCGTGGTTGCGTTGTAGAGCACCACGTGCACGCCCCGTTCGTGGATGTGCAGCTGCTTCATGTTGCCGGCGCCGCACGCGGAGAACACCGACGAGAACGGCGGCGCGAGGATCCGGCGGATACCGGCGTGGTCGGCGATGCCGCACGCGTGCAGCGGGCCGTTGCCGCCGTAGGCGAGCATCGTGAAGTCCTCGGGCAGGTAACCGCGCACCCGCAGTTCCTTGGCGATGCCGATCGCCATCTGCTCGTCGACGGAACTCTTGATGACCTTGGCCACGTCGATGACGTCGAGATCCAGTTCGTCACAGAGGTTTTCCTCGATGGCGAACACCGCGCGCCTGGGGTTGAGCTTGATGAAACCGTTAGCGTAGTTGTCGGGGTCGAGGTAGCCGAGCAGCAGATCGGCGTCGGTCACCGTCGGGCGCAGTCCGCCGCGGTCGTAGCACGCCGGGCCGGGGTCCGATCCCGCGGACTCGGGTCCGAGCCGCACGGACTGGTGGATGCGGTCGTAGCTGGCGATGGAACCGCCTCCGGCGCCGAGGGTTTCGAGGTGAATCATCGGTACCGAGACCAGCCACCGGTCGATGGTGGGTTGGAAGTCGTAGTGCTTGACCCCACCTGCGGGCACCAGGCCGATGTCGAAGGAGGTGCCACCCATGTCGGTGGTGATGATGTTGCCGATGCCCGAGGACTCCGAAAGATGCTCTGCGGCACTGACTCCCGCGACAGGTCCCGAGTGGATGGTCTGCAGCGCATCGGTCGAGTTCATCTGTGCCATGCCGCCGGAGTTGTGGATGATGAGCATCGGCTTGTCGTAGCCGGAATCGCGCAGGTTGTTCGCCAGCTGGCTCATCGCGTGGAACATGATGTCGTGCAGGAAGCCGTCGACGATGGTGGAGGTGGCCCGCACGTACTCACCCTTGCGGCCGGACACCTGGTGGCCGAGCAGCACCGGGATGGCGCCGAGCTGATGCTCGGGGTACTCCTCCTGGATGATCTCCATGATCCGCAGCTCGTGCGCCGGATTCTCGGTCGAGTTGACCAGCGACACCACCAGCGCCTGGACGCCGGCGTCGACGAGTTCGCGCACCATCTCTCGTACGTTCTGTTCGACGAGCGGGATGACGATTTTGCCGGCGGAGTTGACGCGCTCCTTCACCGAGCGGATCAGGCTGCGGTGCACCAGTGGTTCGGGACGCTCGGCAGCGGGCAGATTCTGCTGCATCGACGGGTCCAGACCCTCACCGTAGCCACGGCCGCGCGAGAGCGGGATGGTGTCCTCGAAGCCGTGGGTGACGATGGCACCGACGCGGGGCCCCTTGCGCTCGATGAGCGCATTGGTACCGAGAGTGGTGGCGTACCGTACCGAATCCACCTGGGACAGCACGTCGTCGCGGTCGAGGTTGGCCCGTCGGCAGGCAAGGTCGAGGGCCTCGTTGAAGCCCTGCGCGAGGTTGTGGTGGGTGGTGAGGGCCTTGGCCTCGACGTACTTGTCGTCCCAGGCGAAGAAGCAGTCGGTGAAGGTGCCGCCGATGTCGACGGAGATGCGTTTCATGGTATCGGATTCCTTGCGGTCGAAGATGTTCAGTGCTGGTGGCGGCGGCCTTCGAACTCGCCTTCGGCGTCCTGCCCCGGTCCGTAGGTGATGACCTCTTCCGGATCGGTGCCGCGTTCGAGCCACTGGGCACGCAGGGCGTCGATGTCCCACTCCATGTCGACGGTCGGCGGATGGCCCGGCGGGACGTACTCGGTCTCGATCTGGGTTCCGCAACCCGGGCAGTAGTACTCGAGGATCCGGCAGTAGTTCGGGTCCGGTGAGAATGTGAACTCGTAGCGGTCCGGGTCGATGATCGGCTGATGGATCTCGCGCGGATCGCGGTCGTAGACGAGGGTCCCTTCCTTGTAATTGCCACGGGCGCTGCCGAATTCGTGTTGGCACACCCGGCACAGCCACAGTTCGGTGTCGAGATCGATGACCAGGTATTCGGTCATGGGAATTCGCATGTCGTGCATCCTTCGAAGCGGTGGGAGCAGGCGTCGCGCCTGTCGGTCAGTGGGTGTCGGTGAGCAGCAGGTCGCCGCCGGCGGTGACGTGGAAAGTCCAGCCGTCCTGCACCCGGGCGGTGAAGAAGGGGCCTTCGACGATGGCAGGTCCCTCGGCGGTCGCACCCGGCTGCTGCTCGGTGAGCGTGTACACCGGCACCTCGGCGCGTCCCGCGGCACCGAGCACGGTGCGGACACCGGTCGCCTGCGGGTCGCAGGGTTCGGCGAACGAGCTGTCGGGCAGGGCGATTCGATTCATTCGGCGCGTGACGACGAGGGTCAGCGCGCTGGAGGCACCGGCCACGAGTTCCACCGGCTCGCCGGGCCGGTAGGGGGTTTCGTCGACGGTGACGCCGTGCTCGTCCTCCGAGGCAACCGTCCACGACAGAGTGCACTCGTCGAGGGAATGACCCTCCTGGAACATGTCGCGTTCGGCCTTGGCGAGCAGGTCGGCGGTGGCATCGGCGAGTGTCGCGTCGCTCGTGTCCACGAGGTCGGTCTCGTAGCTCTGCCCGATGTCGGAGAATCCGATCCCGAACGCCGAGAAGACGGCGGCGAGCTTGGGGATCAGGACGGTGCGGACACCGGCATCCCGGGCAGCACCACACGCACTCATCGGACCGGCACCGCCGAACGCGGCGATCGTGGTCTCGTCGGCATCCTGGACTGCCGGGGCGATGGCACTCCCCATGGCTGTGAAGTAGGCCTGCTCCATCGCGATCAGCGCCTCGTCGAGGGTGAGGCCGAGCGGCTCGGCGACGGTCTCGCGGACGACCGCGCGGGCCCGGTCCGCATCGAGGGTGAAGCCGCCGTCGAGGTAGGTGGACGGATCGAGTACCCCGAGCAGCAGATTGACGTCGGTGATGGTGGCGGCGGTACCACCGAAACCGAAGCAGGCCGGTCCCGGTGCTGCGCCGACGCTCTCGGGGCCGACCGTGATGACACCGTCGGTGACGGCGATGACGGAGCTGCCGCCGATGCCTGCGGACTCGACGTTGGACATCGGGAAGGAGATGGGGATCCCGGCGATGGAACCTCTTCGGTCCGTGAGGATCTCGCCGCCGGTGACCGTGCCGATGTCGGTGGTCGTGCCGCCGACGTCGATCATGAGGACGTGCTTGAGGCCGTAGACTTCGGCCAGCGCCCGGGTGCCTTCCAAGCCGCCTCGCGGTCCCGACGAGTAGGTCTTGAGCGCAACCGATTTCGCTACGCGCGACGAGGCCCCGTCGTTGCGGTAGATCAGCAGTGGGTTGCGGACGCGATGGTCGCGCAGACGATGCTCGGTGTTGTACAGGAACCGTTCGATCGTCGGGTGCAGGAAGGTGTTGATCACGGCCGACCAGATGCGCCGGGACGCGGTGCGATCGGTGCTGAAGTCCCACGAGTACAGGAACGGCACCGACCCGAGCAGGTGGCGCGGGAACTTGCGCAGCAGGACCCTGCGGATCTCGCGTTCGCGGCCGTCGTTGGTGTCACCGACCGCGACGACGATGCGGGCCGCGCCGTCGGTGATGAGCCGGTTGACCTTGGCGACCAGTTCGCTGTCGAGGTCGTCGGCGGCGCTGTCGATCACCGCGACGCGGCTGCCGACGAGGTCGTCGAACAGCGCGCGCTGCTCGGGGGTGCGCCTGAGCTCGTCCACCGTGCCGGCCGAGTCGGTGAGGATGCCGACACTCGGACCCTTCCGCTCCACGAGCGCGTTCGTACCCTGCGTTGTCGAGTAGCGGATGTGTGCGGTCGAGTGCAGCAGCTCGGGCAGATTCTCCGTGCCGTAGATCTCCCGCGACACTTTGGTGAGACCGTCGAACAGGCACTGCGACAGGTCGAACGGGGTGGTGAGGGTCTTGGTGAAGCTGAAGTCGTGGCCGTCCCACGCGCAGATGTCGGTGAGGGTACCGCCATTGTCGATGTTGATCAGTCTGTCCATGGTGTCCTCGGTCCAATGCGGTGTTGCGATTCGGATGAGGAAATCCTGGGGCTGCAGACATCGTGTGAAGTGTGTCACTTGCGGACACCTTGAGTGATATACGCCCCAACCTGGGGTTTCGGTGTTCGTCCCGCACGACCGATGCGCGCGGGTGTCGGCGTGGTGGAGGGAAGTGTCCGGATGAGGGACACTTTCCGGTTCGATGGGGAGTGCAGGCGAACACGGGAACCACAGATCTCCTAGAGCTGGGGACGACCCGTTTCGGACCCGGCCCCGTAGGGGACTGCCCCACTCGAAGTGAGGGCAGTCCCTTCGGACTCTCGGTCCCTGCCGCTGATGCGTGAAACCGGAGACAGACCACCGCGACACGACAGCCGGGCCGCGGTAGTTCGCACGTGTAACATTTTCGCTCGTGCTCGTCATCCCTCAAGCTCACGGACAGGAAAGTATCGTCGACTATTCGGCGCTTCCCGGACCTGGCGGGCAACAGTCCAAGATGCCTGCGCTCGACGCACGGCAGTGGACGCTGAAGGTCGCGCTCTCGCAGCGTCCGTGGAGCTTCGTCGCCTCGGTCGGCATGGCGGTCGCTTTCATCTGCAACGGCCTGACGCCCGTCGTCGTGGGCAGGGCCGTGGATGAGGCCATCGCCACCTCGTCTGCCGGCCGACTGGGATTCTGGATCCTGGTTCTGGGTTGTCTTTTCGTGCTCGCCATCGTCGCGAACTGGATCGCGCGCTTCATGTTGATCCGCAGTCAGCAGCTGGTCAGCCATGATCTGCGCACCATGGTCACCGACCGCATCCAGGATCCACGTGGGTTCGCCGGCCGCGAGCGCACCGCAGGCGGCTTGCTGTCGATCGCATCGTCCGACACCAGCCGGGTCGGCGAGATCGTGATGATGACGGTCATGCCTGTAGCCGAGGCGGCGGCCATCGTCTACGGCGCCACCATGATGTTCACCATCAGTCCCTGGCTGAGCCTGGCCACCCTCATCGGCGGTCCGCTCCTGGCGATCGTGGCCCTCCGGGTGGCCCGCCCGCTGCAGAGTCGTTCGGTCGCACGTCAGCATGCGATTGCTCAGGCCGCGGCGACCGCCGCGGATGTGGTGCAGGGACTGCGCATCCTGAAAGGCCTGGGCGCGATCGTCACCGTCCGGGTTCGCTATGCCGAGGTCTCGGACATCGCCTATCACAAGACCATTCACGCCAATGCCGCCGAGGCGCGCCTCAACGGGGCCACAGAGGCCACCGGCGCGATCTTCGTCTCCGCCCTCGGCATCGCCGCCGGCGCGTTCGCACTCAACGGGCACATGACCATCGGCGACCTCATCACCGTCGTCGGCCTGACGCAGTTCCTCATCACTCCGATGACCATGTTCGGCAGGAACCTCGCCTCGCGATGGGCCTCGGCCGAGGCATCCGGACGGCGTATCCGCGAGGTTCTCGGGGCAGACTTCGAACACACCACTGAAATCGACGAAGCCAGGACCGCCAACTTCCTGGAGGCCCTGCCGACCGGTCTCACTGTCGTGCGCGGCACCGACCACGAGCTGATCTCCCAGCTGGAGTCGCTACCCCGGACCAGGGTGATCGTCGTCCCGCACGCGGCTGACCTGTTCGACGGCAGCGTCGCCGACAACGTCCACCCCGACCGGGCCACCGCCGAGGAAGCACTCCGCGTCGCCTGCTGCGACGACATCCCCGAGGGCCCCGACAAGCGCGTCGGCGAGAACGGACGCATGCTGTCCGGCGGTCAGCGGCAACGCGTGGCCCTGGCACGCGCCATCGCCTTCGACCCCGAGGTCCTCGTGCTGCAGGATCCGACCACCGCGGTGGACTCGGTGACGGAGCAGAACCTCGCCGAGCGGGTGTCCCGGCACCGGGCAGGCAAGATCACGCTCGTGTTCAGCGAGGCCCCGGCCTGGAACGCCGTGGCGGCCAACCACTCGAGCGTGGCGGAGCTGAAGGCGACGGCGGAGGAGCTGCTGGCGGGGGCCGCCCGATGAATCCGTCGACGAACGCGAGCCCACCCGTCAAGACCGACACCGCCCTTCGGTTCCCCCTGGCCACGCTGACGCAGGTGCGGCGCGAGGTCGCGCGTCAGCTGGGCCAAGTCCGCCATGCGAAGCTGTTGTTCCTGCTCGCCCTGGTACTGCTCGTCCTCGGCGCGTACGCCGGTGTGCTGGTGCCGCAGCTGATGGGCCGGATCGTGGACCTGGTGATGGACCGCACCCAGGGATCGCTGTGGCTGATCGGCGCAGGTCTGATTTCCGCCGCGATCGCCGGCGCGGTCGTGAACGCCTGCGGCTTCTATCTGGTGTCACGGCTGTCCGAGCGCGTGATCGCGAACCTGCGCCAGGACATGGTCGGCACCGCTCTGGGACTGCCCACCCACCGAGTCGAGGATGCAGGCGCAGGCGATCTGGTCAGCCGTTCCACCGAT
This sequence comes from Rhodococcus sp. CX, assembly GCF_015865005.1. Taxonomy (NCBI): domain Bacteria; kingdom Bacillati; phylum Actinomycetota; class Actinomycetes; order Mycobacteriales; family Nocardiaceae; genus Rhodococcus; species Rhodococcus sp. CX. The sequence continues at coordinate 16,381 of NZ_JADZGH010000277.1, read as the reverse complement.
GACGTCGCCGAGCTGTCCGCCGCCGTCACGGAGACCGTGCCGACGCTGTCCACCTCACTGTTCACTGTCATTGCCACCGTCACGGCCCTGTTCGCGCTGGACTGGCAGTTCCTGATCATCCCGGTGATCGTCGCGCCGGTGTACTACATCGCCGCGCGCCGCTACCTCGCCAAGGCCCCCGAGCGCTATGCCGCCGAGCGCGCCGCCATGGCCGAGCGTGCCCGTCGCGTCCTGGAGTCCATCCGCGGTCGCGCGACGGTGCGT
>NZ_JADZGH010000277.1:12213-16107 GCF_015865005.1 Rhodococcus sp. CX | reverse complement strand
ATCGAGAACGCCTCGTGGGATGTGGTCCGCAAGGGCATCAGGGCTCGCAGCACCATGCTCGTCCTCAACGTCTGGATGCTCGGTGCCGAGTTCCTCATGCTGACGATCGCGCTGTCGGTGGGTTACCGGCTGGTGTCCACCGGTGCCCTCACCGTGGGCGCCGTGACCGGGGCGGTGCTCATGATCATCCGATTGCGTGGTCCTTTGAACACGTTCATGCGCGTGCTCGACGTCGTGCAGTCCGGGTACGCATCGCTGGCACGAATCGTGGGCGTGGTCTCCGATCCGCCGGTGCCGGTGCCCGACAGCGGCGCAGATGCTCCCCGAGGGCACGTCGAGCTGCGCAACGTCAGCTTCAGCTACGGCGGCCCCTGGGCCGTCCGCAACATCAACCTGACCATCACCCCGGGCGAGACCGTCGCCATCGTGGGCGCGTCAGGGGCCGGAAAGACAACGGTGGCAGCGCTGCTGGCGGGACTGCACATACCCGACGAGGGCGAGGTGCTCGTCGACGGACACCCCGTGTCGTCACTGTCCGACCGTGAGCGCGTCGCGCGTCTCGCCATGGTCAGCCAGGAGGTGCATGTCTTCTCCGGAACTCTGCGCCAGGACATGACCCTCGCCAAGCCCGATGCCACCGATACAGAGCTCCGTTCGGTACTCGATCTGGTACATGCCCGCTCATGGTTCGACCGGCTTCCTCAGGGGCTCGACACGGTGGTCGGCGCGCGTGGCATCCAGCTGGAGCCTGTGGCCGCTCAGCAGCTGGCGCTGGCTCGCGTTCTACTTCTCGACCCGGCCATCGTCATCATGGACGAGGCGACTGCCGAAGCCGGCTCGGCGGGGGCGGGGGCGTTGGAGGATGCCGCTGATGTGGTGACCCGTAATCGTTCGGCCCTGGTGGTGGCGCACCGCCTGGACCAGGCCTCGCGTGCCGACAACATTCTCGTCATGGACGCGGGTCAGGTCGTGGAGCAGGGCACCCACGACCAGTTGCTCGCCGCCGGCGGGATCTACCACCGTCTGTGGGCCGCTTGGACTGCCGGTCGGCGAGAGATCGGCAGCGCCGGCCGCGCTCCGGACGGAGATTCCGATCCCGACCTCGTCACTTCGGGGGTGACCACGTAGCCGCGTGCTCCATCCGGACCGGCAACTCGCCCCTCTTGCGCCGAGACCGGCCGTTGCGCGACCGCAGGCCCTAGCCTGGTCCGCATGGCCGACCCGAACGCAGAACACCTGCACCTCGAGTCCCTCGACGAGTGGCACGCGTGGCTGCGGGACAACCACGACCGGCCCCCCGGCGTCTGGATCGTGTTCTGGCGCAAGGAGTCCGGTAACACTCCCCTCGACTACGAGCAGGTCGTGCGGGAAGCACTGTGCTGGGGGTGGGTAGACGGGCACACCCGGATCATCGACGAGCACCGCCGTGGCATGTGGTTCACCCGACGCGCGCGCAACAGCGCGTGGGCCGCGTCCAACAAGGCTCGCGTGACCGAACTGATCGCCGAGGGACGAATGCAGCCGCCCGGGCAGGCCGTCGTCGACGACGCCAAGCAACGCGGTCTGTGGACGCTGCTCGACGACGCCGAGGCACTCGTCGAATCTCCGGAACTCACCGCAGCCCTCGACGCCGACCCTCGGGCGCGCACCAACTGGGACGCGTGGCCGCCGAGCGTCCGCAAATTCGCGCTCAGCCAGATCGCATTCGCGAAGCAGCCGGCGACCAAGACCAGGCGGATCGCCGGCATCGTCGAGAAGGCCGCCCGCAACGAGCGACCGTGATCGGGGCCGCGCCTACGGAACCAGGATGGTCTTGCCCGTCGTCTGCCGGCCGACCGATTCACCGGTCCGACGCGGGCTGTGTGGCACCGCAGGCGCAGGCGCCGCCGCTACGCGGTTGGTAGTCGTGCACATGACCGGTGCGGTCCTGGCTGATCCGGCAGCAGGCCTGCAACCGCTGCCGGAGGTGGGCGCGGCCTCGCTGGACGCGAGATTTCATGCCGGAGACGGAGATTCCGGCCTCGTCGGCGGCTGCGGCATGCGTGCGGGCGTCGAGATCGACCATCTTCACCGCCTCGGCCTGTTCGGCGGGCAGACCCGAGAGCATCGGCACCAGGCACGCGGCGAGTTCCTTCTGGACCGCCTCATCGGTCTCGGAACCGTCCGGCAACTGGTTGTCCGGGACGGCGTCGACAGGCAGTTCCCGGCGATGAGCCGCGGACCGGTAGTAGTCCGTGATCGCGTTGCGGGTGATCGAATACATCCACCCCAGCAGCCGATCCTGATCGCGCAGACCGTCGAGACTCCGGGCCATCCGCAGGAAGACGATCGACAGGATGTCGTCGGCGTCCTCCGGGGTCGAGACCCGGCGGGCGATGAATGCCCGCAGGTCACCCGAGAAGTCCCGCCACAGTTGCTCGAGATCGCCCGGTGCCGGTTGCAGTGTCGTCGCAGTGGGGTCCGTCGTCTCGCCCATGATCTCTGATTCCTCTCCGTCTCCAGCATCCTCGCCGCGCGGCGCTTCCGCGAGCCCCGGACGGTTGCCGTCTCGTCGAGACGGACGATCTAAAGGGCTGTCGGACGCAACCCTGCGCGGCTGCAGCGAGGCAGGCGCTGCGTCCGATTCACATGGGTCTCGTCTGTAGAGGTGTCGATGTCGATATCGGGTTCCCCGATTCGACGTACCGGTAGAAGCGCGGTGAGGAGGTGAGAGCGATGTTGACCACGCATCTGTTGTCGGGTCTGACCAGTGAAGAGGTGGACCTGATCCTGGCGGAGGAACTGCATCTGCTCGACACCGCCGAATGAGCGCTGTCGACGCCCGCCCCGGACGTATCCACTGAACGCGGTACCCCTATCCCCTTCACGGATAGGGGTACCTGCCGTGCCCGGTGTCGGGCGGCGCCGAGACGCCGGAAACCGCCCTGCCCGTACCCGCCACCGGAGCGGGAACGGCGCAGAGCGGGATCCCGGCGCTCAGCGGGCCGACGACGGCCGGATCCGGCGGATCACGATCGGGAGGGCGATGACCACGGCCCACAACCCGATCGCCGCGATCAGGGCGGTGACGGTGTCACCGCCGCTGGCGGTGCCGAGCACGTGCCCGCGCAGGGCGTCGGTGGCATGCGCGACCGGGTTGAGCGACGCCATCGCCCGCATCCAGCCGGGCATCGTCTCGAGCGGCGCGAACGCACTCGAGACGAACATCAGAGGCATCATCACCATCATTCCGGCGAACTGCACGACGTCGGGACGCCGGAGCCGGTCCCCGATCAGCCCGAACAGCGCACTCATCGCCCCGGCCAGGACCACCAGCACAATCACCGCGGAGACGGCGTCGGCGGCGGTGCCGTGGAATTCGAAACCCAGTGCCACTGCGGCGATCCCGAGCAGCACCGCCCGAGCCAGGGTGAACATCGCTTCGTTGAGGGTGCGGGCCACCCCCGGCACGCTCGGGCGCATGGGCAGAGCAGCGAACCGGTCGTGGAGGCCGTTGGTGTGATCGATCGCCGCGGACACCCCGGCGTTGGTGCCGGCCATCACGGTGGAGACGGCAAGCATCGCCGGAGTGAGGAAGTCGATGTAGCTGACTCCGGCCGGAAACTCCGCTCCGGCCGCGACGCTGCGGAACACCTGGCTGAACAGCACCAGCATCGCCATCGGCATGGTCAGCGAGAACATCAGCAATTGCGGGACGCGGGCGCTGGTGCGCAGGTTGCGTATGGTCAGGGCGGCGACCTGGCTCCCGAACGGGGAGACGGTCGGGCGGATGGTGGTCATCGGTGTGCTCCAGTGTTGTGGGCGAGGTGGGTGAAGACGTCGTCGAGACTCGGGGATGTCACATCCAGATCGGTGAGCTCGATACCTGAGCGGTGCAGGTCGGCGACCAGTGCG
>NZ_JADZGH010000277.1:672-12203 GCF_015865005.1 Rhodococcus sp. CX | reverse complement strand
GTCGTCGACGGTGACCGACACCCGGATCCGGGCGCCGCCGTCGACCGGACGTTCGGTGTCCGGGGTGAACGGCAGCGCGCTTGCTCGAACGGCCGGGACGGTGGCGGCGAGGACCTTGCCGCCGACGATCCGCTTCAGATCGCTCGGGGTACCGCGGGCAGCGACCCGGCCACTGCGCAGGACCACGATGTGGTCGGCGAGCCGGTCGGCTTCCTCGAGGTACTGGGTGGTGAGCACCACGGTGGTACCCGCGGCGGTGAGTTCCTCGACGACCTCCCACAGCCCGGTGCGGGCGATCGGGTCCAGGCCGGTGGTCGGCTCGTCCAGGAACAGCACCGACGGGGAGCCGACGAGGCTGGCGGCCAGGTCGATTCGCCGGCGCGATCCCCCGGACAGTTCCCCGACCCGGCGGGTCGCGTACTCGTGCAACCCGAGCCTCTCGATCAGCGCGTCCGCCCGGGGGCGGGCGGTGCGACGCAGCCCGGTGAGGCGACCGATCAGCTCCAGATTCTCTCGGGCAGTGAGGAATTCGTCGAGACCGGCGTACTGACCGGTCACCCCGATGCGGCGGCGGACTGCGGTGGCGTCGGCGACGACGTCGAGACCGTCGACCTGCACTCGTCCGATGGTCGGGGTCACCAGGGTGGTCAGGGTGCGGATCAGGGTGGTCTTGCCGGCGCCGTTGTGGCCGAGCACCCCGACCGTGGTTCCGGCAGCGGCTTCCAGGTCGACGCCGTCGAGCGCCCACGTCTTGCCGTAGGCGACGTGGAGGTCTTCGACCACGACGGCCGGGGCGGTCATCGCACACCCCCGGCGGGGTCGGCGGCGGGACGGGCGGACAGTTGGGTGGTCATCGCTGGTTCCTCTCGAGCTGGCGGTGCCCCCACACGAACGTGGGGTCCGCTAGCTCAGACGAACCAATCGCTGCCCGGACGCACTGCCGCCGAGCGTTGGGGCGTCAGCGGCAGCAGTTCGGATCGAGGACGATCCGCAGTGCGTCGAGAGACTCGGTACGGGCGCGATAGAAGACGTTCATCCCTCGACGTTCGGATTCGACCATGCCGGCCTTGCGGAGCTGCCCGAGATGATGACTGACGGTGGATTCGGCCAGGTCGACACCGGCGGCGAGATCGCAGGTACACACCTCGCCGCCGTCGGCGGTGAGCAGGATGGATACGAGCTTGATGCGGACCGGATCGGCCAGTGCCTTCAATCGGAGTGCGAGCTCGAGGGCAGCGTCGTCGCTCATCGGCGCGGCCGACACCGGAGCGCAGCAGATCGGTGCACTGACGTCGATCACTGGCAGGGCTTTCGGCATGATTCGAGACTACCCAAAAGCTTGACATATATCGAAAAGGTGGCGCACCCTGTAGCCGTCATACTTCGATATATGTCTCAGAGGTGGAGGTCATCATGTCCCGCGCCCAACTCGCCCTCAATGTCGACGACCTGCAGGAAGCGGTCACGTTCTACTCGAAGCTGTTCGGTACCGAACCGGCCAAGCTCAAGCCGGGCTATGCGAACTTCGCGATCGCGGAGCCGCCGCTCAAGCTGGTGTTGCTCGAGAACCCCGGCAAGGGCGGCACCATCAACCACCTCGGGGTGGAGGTCGAATCGAGCGAGAAGGTACATGCCGAGATCGCCCGCCTGACCGGCGAGGGGCTGTTCACCGACGAGGAGATCGGCACCACTTGTTGTTTCGCCACGCAGGACAAGGTGTGGGTCACCGGTCCGGCCGGTGAGAAGTGGGAGGTGTACACCGTCCTCGCCGATTCGGAGACCTTCGGGACGAGCCCGCAGCACCTCGACGGCCCGGTCGGCGAGGGCGGCGTGTGCTGTGGCACCGCCGCCGGCACCCTGGAGGAGAGCGAGCGGCCGCAGCCTGCTGCCACCGAAAAATCCTGCTGCTGAACCACATACCGGTGTCGGCTGCCTTTCGGGCGGCCGACACCGGTGTCCTCGGCGACGCACTCCTCGGGAGCAGGACTTCGGACGCGAGGCGTTGATCGCCGGGGTGCGCCCGGTCGAAGTCCTTTCACCGAGATCAGTTGTCGAGGTCGAGGTCCAGTTCGGCGACGGCAGATCGAGCGGTGCGGCCGACGCCGAGGATCGTGGCCGAGCCGGGGCCGGTCCAGTCGCCGTAGCCGAGCAGATGCAGGCGCGGTTCCTTCAGGGAACGGGTGCCGGCGACCGGCACCGTGCCGGTGTGATCGCGCAGCCGAAGCGGTCTCAGATGCGCGAGTGCGGGCCGGAAGCCGGTGGCCCACAGCACGACGTCGGCGTGCTGCCTACGCTCACCCCAGGCGATGCCGTCGACGGTGAGCCGGTCGAACATCGGCAGCGCGGTCAGCACCCCGCGGTCGCGCGCTGCGAGGACGTCCGGGACCATCACGATGTCTCCGAGGGCGGCGATGCCACCGGGATCGGGCCGGCCGGAGGCCAGGGCGATCGCGCGGCGGGAGGCGAACTCGAACAAGGCCCGGCCGTCGACGCCATCGGGCAGAAATCGTGGTGGCCGGGTGGTGACCCAGGTGGTGGTCGCGGTGGTGGAGATCTCGGCGACGAGTTGAGCGGCGGAGTTGCCACCGCCGACGATCACCACGTCCGCCCCGGCGAACTCGGCCGGGGTGCGGTAGTCGACGGTGTGCAACTGCCGTCCGGTGAACAAGTTCGCGCCCGGGTAGCTCGGCCGGAACGGTCGCTGCCAGGTGCCGGTGGCACTGATCACCCGGCGCGCCCGCCACTGCCCGCTGTCGGTGTCGACCAGCAGATCGAGGCCGTCACGCCGGACCGCGTGCACCCGCACCGGCCGCTCGACCGGCAGGTCGTAGCGGGTTTCGTAGGCGGTGAGATAGTCCACGACATGACGTGCCGGCGGGAACCCGTCCGGCCACCGGGGCATCGGCCGGCCCGGCAGGGAAGCGAATTCCGCCGGCGAGAACAGCCGCAGCGACGGCCACATGTGCGGCCACGCTCCACCCGGACCCCGCTGGTCGTCGAGGATCACGAAGCGGTGCCCGGCCCGGCGCAGATAGTAGCCGGCGGCCAGGCCCGCCTGGCCGCCGCCGATCACGACCACGTCGACGCTCGTCGTCATCGAAGATCCTGCAGTCAGCGCTGGGACGGCTGCGCGGTCAGTTCGGCGATGAGCGCTCCGACCTTGGCGCGGATCTCGTCGCGGATCGGGCGCACCGCGTCGATGCCCTGCCCGGCCGGGTCGTCGAGCACCCAGTCGCGGTAGGACTTGCCCGGGAACACCGGGCAGGTGTCCCCGCAGCCCATCGTGATCACCACATCCGAGGCCTGCACCGCGTCGGTGGTGAGGACCTTCGGATTCTCCTTCGAGATATCGATGCCCACTTCGGCCATCGCGGCGACGGCAGCCGGGTTGACGTGCTCGGCGGGTGCGCTTCCGGCGGATCGGACCTCGATCCGGTCCCCGGCCAGCGCAGCGAGGAATCCGGCGGCCATCTGGGAGCGGCCGGCGTTGTGGACGCAGACGAACAGCACCGAAGGCCGGGTGTTGCCGCTGGTGGTGGAGTCTGTGGTCATGACGCTGGGGATTCCTTTCCGCAGGAAGTTCGGACGGAGACGGCGCTGTCCGGTCCCGTCAGCTCGTGGCGACGGCAGCCTGGCCGGTGAAGCGTTTGCGCAGTGCGAGCGAGACATAGACCAGGGCGACGAGGACCGGCACCTCGATGAGCGGTCCGACCACCCCGGCCAAGGCCTGCCCCGAGGTCACCCCGAACGTGCCGATTGCGACCGCGATGGCCAGTTCGAAGTTGTTGCCCGCCGCGGTGAACGCCAAGGTGGTGGTGCGCTCGTAGCCGAGTCCGATCGCGGCACCGAGCAGATACCCGCCGCCCCACATAAGCGCGAAGTACGCCAGCAAGGGCAGCGCGATACGCACCACGTCCAGCGGCCGCGAGGTGATCTGCTCGCCCTGCAGCGCGAAGAGGATCACGATGGTGAACAACAGCCCGTACAGGGCCCACGGCCCGATCTTCGGCAGGAACTTGTCCTCGTACCACTGCCGGCCGTTGGCCTTCTCACCGAAGTGACGGGTGAGGAACCCCGCGATCAGTGGGATGCCGAGGAAGATCAGCACCGACTCGGCGATCTGCCACGGAGAGACGTCGAGGGTGGTCTGCTCGAGACCGAGCCACCCGGGCAGCACCGACAGGTAGAACCAGCCGAGCACGGCGAACATGATCACCTGGAAGACCGAGTTGATCGCCACCAGCACGGCGGCAGCTTCGCGGTCGCCGCATGCCAGGTCGTTCCAGATGACGACCATCGCTATGCAGCGGGCCAGGCCGACGATGATCAGGCCGGTCCGGTACTCGGGTAGATCCGGGAGCATCAGCCAGGCGAGGGCGAACATCAGTGCCGGGCCGAGGATCCAGTTGAGGAGCAGGGAACTGACGAGGAGTTTGCGGTCGCCGGTGACGGTGTCGAGGCGGTCGTAGCGCACCTTCGCCAGCACCGGGTACATCATGATCAGCAGACCGAGGGCGATGGGCAGCGAGATTCCGTCGATCTCGATGAAGCTCAATGCTTCTCCGAGTCCGGGGATCATCCGTCCCAGCAGCAGGCCGGCAACGATGGCGGCGCCGATCCACACCGCCAGATACCGGTCGAGGGTCGACATCTTCCCGACCACAGCCGGGTGTTCGGTGGTCGTGGTCACGAGAGGGCCTCCTGAACGGCTTCGGTCGGGGCGCAAGCCGATCCGGGCAGGACGCCGGATTCGGTGGCCAGCACCGCGGAGAGCTGTTCGAGCACGGGCGGAATCACTCGGTAGTAGACCCAGGTCCCGCGGCGCTCGCAATCGAGCAGCCCGGCTTCGCGCAGCACCTTCAGGTGGTGCGAGATGGTCGGCTGAGACAGGTCGAAGGCCGGGCTGATATCGCACACGCAACTCTCCCCGCCCTGGTGGCTGGCGATCAGGCTGAGCATCCGCAGCCGCACCGGATCACCGAGGGCTTTGAACATCCGGGCCAAGTCGGCGGCCCAATCCGAGGTGAGGGGCTGCCGCATCAGCGGGGAACAGCAGGCGTCGCCGCTCGGATCTGCTTGCATTGACATGGATCAATATTGACAGACGTCGAATCAACCGCCAAACTCCGGTGCGAACGTCCCATCTCGATCAGAGGCACACCATGCCGGAACCACAACCGCCGGTCGACCGCCGGGAGATCGCCGCCGACCTCGAACGTGCCCGCCGCACCCTGCACTCACTCCTCGATCACGCCTCGTCCGAGGAACTCGACCGCCGCTCGCACGGCACCCGCTGGACCAACGAACAGCTGTTGTTCCACATGGTGTTCGGCTACATGGTCGTCCGCCGGCTACTACCGCTGGTCCGGGTGTTCTCCCGGCTGCCCGACCCGGTCGGCCGCGGATTCGCGCGCGCCCTGAACGCGGCGACACCGGCTTTCCACGAGGTCAATTACCGGGGCTCGTGCGCGGCCGCGTCCGTATTCGACCGCCACCGGATGGGAAGGCACTGCGACCGCGTGATCGCGAAACTCCAGCGCTCGCTGGCCACCGAACCCGAGACGAACATGCAGCGCAGCATGGCGTTTCCGGTGCGCTGGGACCCGTTCTTCACCGACACGATGACCGTCGAACAGCTCTACCGCTACCCGGGCCGGCACTTCGACTTCCACCGGAACCAGCTCACCCTCGACAGAAATCCCCCGCTCTGACAGGAGGGCACCGGCGTGGGGCGCCGCAATCCCGCGGCACCCCACCCCACCGAGGTCATCCGCAGCAGACGCTGCCGGCCGACGCATCCTGCTCGGCGCCGTCCTGCTCAGCGTTGTCCTGCCCGTTGCACGCGACCTCACACGCCGAGGTCGTCAGACCCTCGGGGTTGGCGGGGCTGTCGTCGGTCACCGCGTAGAACTCCCACCACCCGTTGGGCACGTCCGGTGCCTCGACGAACACCTTGTCCTGCACCGCATGGCAGCAGAAATCCTGTTCGGCCACCGTCGCGGTCAGACCCACGTCCCGGAACCGCGCCAACGCGGCGGAGACGTCCTCGGATGTCGGCGATTCGACACCGATATGGTTCAGACTCTCCTGGGCACCGGGATTCTCGATCAACACCAGCTTCAGCGGAGGATCCTCGATCTCGAAGTTGGCGTATCCGTCGCGCTGCTTGTGCGGGGACACCCCGAACAGCGTCGAGTAGAACGCGGTCGCCGCGGTCACGTCTTCGACGTTGAGCGCGAGTTGAACTCGGGAGGTAGGCATCGTCGTCACCTTTCGGGAATTCGGGCACCGGCGCGAGCGTCCCCATCGGACTCTCGTCACCGTGTGCCGCCCCTACTGACGAGGCTCGTCCCGCAAGGACGCAACTCGGCCAGTGAACCGGTGGCATAGCCGCAAATGAGAAAGATAGCCGCGCGAGGCATGCATCGCGCGGCTATCTTTCTCGTCTGCGCTTGCGCGCGTCGGGGTCCTACACGTTGAAGCGGAACTCCACGACGTCGCCGTCCTGCATGATGTAGTCCTTGCCCTCCATGCGCACCTTGCCGGCGGCCTTGGCGGCGGCCATCGAACCGGCCTCGGCGAGGTCGTCGAAGGAGACGATCTCGGCCTTGATGAAGCCCCGCTCGAAGTCGGTGTGGATGACGCCGGCAGCCTGCGGAGCGGTGTCGCCCTTGTGGATCGTCCAGGCGCGAGCTTCCTTCGGGCCGGCCGTCAGGTAGGTCTGCAGACCGAGGGTGTGGAAGCCGGTGCGGGCCAGGGCATGCAGACCGGGTTCGGTCTGGCCGATCGAGTCCAGCATCTCCTGCCGGTCCTCCTCGTCCAGCTCGAGCAATTCCTGCTCGACCTTCGCGTCGAGGAACACGGCGTCGGCGGGGGCGACGGATGCGCGCAACTCGGCGACCTTCGCCTCGTCGGTGAGCACCGCCTCGTCGGCGTTGAAGACGTACAGGAACGGCTTGGTGGTCAGCAGGTGCAGCTCGCGCAGCAGGCCGAAGTCGAGCTTGTCCTTGACGCTGAACAGCGTCTTGCCCTCTTCGAGGAAGGCCTGAGCCTTGACGGCCTCCTCGTACTGGGGCTTGAGGTCCTTGTTCTTCTTCGCTTCCTTCTCGAGACGCGGCAGCGCCTTCTCGAGGGTCTGCATGTCGGCGAGGACGAGTTCGGTCTCGATGATCTCGATGTCCGAGGCCGGGTCGACGCGGCCGTCGACGTGCACAACGTCGTCGTCGGAGAACACGCGCACCACCTGGCAGATGGCGTCGGCCTCGCGGATGTTGGCGAGGAACTTGTTGCCCAGGCCGGCACCCTCGGATGCGCCCTTGACGATGCCGGCGATGTCGACGAAGGACACCGTGGCAGGCAGGATGCGCTCGGACCCGAAGATCTCGGCGAGCTTCTTCAGCCGCGGATCGGGCAGCTCGACCAGGCCGACGTTCGGCTCGATGGTGGCGAACGGGTAGTTCGCGGCCAGCACATCGTTCTGGGTCAGCGCGTTGAACAGCGTCGACTTGCCGACGTTGGGAAGTCCGACGATTCCGAGAGTAAGGCTCACGGAATCAGCATTCTACGTGTTCACGCGCCGGCCCCGTCAGCCGCACGACGTGCGACGGCGACGAGCCAGTCCGCGGCGTCGTGCCAGGGGCGCAGATCCCAGGTCGCGAACCGCTGCTCGAGCACCATCCCGGACGCGGCGAGGTCCGCGGCGAACTGCTCCGGACGGTAGACGCTGCCGGTGGTGAATCCGGCGACGAACACCCCGCCGGGCCGCAGGTGCGCGGCGATCGCGGCGAGCACCGTGCGTTCGCTGCCCGGTTCCAGGAACACCATCACGTTGCCGGCGGCGACGACCGCGTCGAACGGCTCCCCCGGCAGGTCCAGGGTCGCCAGGTCCGTGAGGTGCACGGTCAGGTCGGGATGGCGGCGGCGTGCCTCGTCGATCAGCACGGGATCGAGGTCGACGCCGGTCACCCGGTGACCGCGCCGGGCCAGTTCGGCCCCCACCCTGCCGGTGCCGCACCCGGCGTCGAGCACCCGGCTGCCGCGCGCGAGGAGGACGTCCACGAAACGCGCTTCACCGTGCAGGTCGGCGCCGGATTCCTCGAGACCGGTGAACCGTTCGATGTAGGCGCGGGAATCGTCGGCGCTGCGCTCGGTCTGCCATCGGGTGCCCATGGCACCCGAACGTACCGAGCCGGCAGTGCCTACGGGCAGGCGACCTTCACGAGCTGCGCGATGCGCGCCGCCTGGTCGTCGGTCGGTTCCACCGAGCCGTTGGTGGCGAGTTCCTGGACGGTCGCGTCGATGTCCTGCTGCGGAGCGCCGTCCTCGATCATCGGGCACGTGTCGGTGACGATCTTCTCGATCGACTCCGTTTCCCGATCCGCCGCCAGGTCCGGGTAGGCGGTGCGGAACGTACCGACGAATGCGCTGAGCTTCGCCTGGTCGATCGCTTCCCCGGCCTTCTCCGCGGCGCTCTCCGCGGCGCTCTGCACGGACGACACCGCACCCTCCGCCTGCTCGCGGACACTCGTCACGACCGCACCCAGCGACGACTGCGCCTCCTCGCTCGCCGGGGTGTTGTCCTCGTCGGAGGAACAGGCGGCGAGTGTGCATGCGACCGCGAGTGCGGCGACGGCCGCCGGAACCGACTTCCGGATCCGAGATCCCACGCTTCGTGTGCTCATGCACTCGAGGGTCCCACGCGTCCCGCGGCCGAACGCGGGAATCGTCGAATTCCGCCAGGTACACGACTCACAGCCCGGAGTTCCGCGGGGTCCGACGCGAGGCCCGTGTGCATCGGCGAACCGGACGCTCGCTCCGTTAGATTGTCGGAACGAGGCCGTCGGAAGGATCCCCGTTGAGCGAAGCGAAGTCCCCGCCCGAACTACCCGCACGTCCCCTCGATCGGGGCGCGGTCATCGGCGCCGGCGGCATCTGGCTGGCCAAGGTGTCGGCATGCGTCGTCCTGATCGCCGCGGGCGCTGTCGTCCTCGGCTGGATCATCGAGAAGATGTGGGTGGTCGTACTCCCGGTCGCCCTCGCGATCGTGGTGTCGACGGTCCTGTGGCCGCCGACCCGTGCCCTGATGAAACGCCGTGTGCCACCCGCGGCGGCCGCGTCGGTCACCCTGCTGCTGTTCTTCGCGGTCGTCGGCGGCATCATCGCCGGCATCGTGCCGTCGGTGGTGTCGCAGGCCCCGGAGCTGGGTAACAAGGCCACCGAGGGTATCCACAAGGTGGAGGACTGGATTCAGGGACCGCCGATCAACCTCCGCGACGAGCAGCTCGAGAACGCGGTCCAGGTGGTGGTGGAGAAGGTTCAGGGCAGCGCCGCGACCATCGCCAGCGGCGTGTTCTCGGGCGTCAGCACGGCCGGCTCGCTGCTGGTCACCCTCGGCCTGGTGCTGGTCCTGACGTTCTTCTTCATCAAGGACGGCCCGCGGTTCATCCCGTGGCTGCACGCCGTCGGCGGTGGGCGCGCGGGACGTCACCTCGAAGAAGTGCTCGTCCGCATGTGGGACACGCTCGGCGGGTTCATCCGCACGCAGGCGCTGGTGAGCTTCATCGATGCGTTCTTCATCGGTCTCGGCCTGGTCATCCTCGGTGTTCCGCTCGCACCCGTGCTGGCGATCATCACCTTCATCGGCGGGTTCATCCCGATCGTCGGCGCGTTCGTCGCCGGCGCCCTCGCGGTCCTCGTCGCGCTCGTGGCCAACGGCCTGACCACCGCGATCATCGTGCTGGGCATCATCATCGCGGTACAGCAGCTCGAAGGGAACGTGCTCCAGCCGGTGCTGCAATCACGGAGCATGCACCTGCACGCGGTCATCGTGCTGCTCGCGGTGACGGCCGGGTCGTCGCTGTTCGGCATCGTCGGGGCGTTCCTCGCCGTGCCGGTCGCGGCGGTCGCCGCGGTGGTGATCCGCTACATCGGCGAACAGATCGACGAACGCGTCGAAGCAGCCAACAAGGAAACCCTGGCGCTGCCCGCTCCCGGGGAGGGCTCGGCACCCGAACCGAGCTGACCGACGTGGCCGGGTTCAGCTCGCGATCTCGACCGTCGAGCCGGCCCGGCCCCGGACGACGTGCAGCCTGCTCGGGATGCGCTGCCGCATCTCGTCGACGTGGCTGACCACCCCGACGACGCGGCCACCGGCACGCAGTTCGTCGAGCACACCCATCACCGAGTCGAGGGCGTCGGCGTCGAGCGTGCCGAACCCCTCGTCGATGAACATGGTGTCGAGCACGAGCCCCCCGGATTCGGCGGCGACGACGTCGGCCAACCCGAGCGCCAACGCGAGCGACGCCTGGAACGACTCACCACCCGACAGGGTCTTCGTGGACCGGACCATCCCGGTGTACTCGTCGTGGATGTCCAGACCCAGACCGCCTCGTTTGCCGTGGCTGCCTGCGGCGTCGGAGTGCACGAATTCGTAGCGTCCACCGGACATTCGACGCAGCCGCTCGGACGCCGCCTCGGCGACCTCCTCGAGTCGCGCCGCGAGCACATACGACCGCAGCGACATCTTCCGCGAGTTCTGCCCGCCACCTGCGATCACATCCGCGAGTCCGGCCAGTTCGTTCTGCTCGGCCCGCAGGGGCGCGAGCTTCGCATCCTCCTGCTCGAGCCGGGTCGTGTACTTGTCGATGTCGGTGAGCCGCCGATCGGCCTCCGAGGCAGCGGTGAGCGCCGCGTGCAGTTCGGCGGCGGCGCGGTTCGCGGCGTCCTGCCGCGCCGCGACGTCGGCCGTCTCGTCTCCGATGAGCGCCGCGAGCTCGGGTTCGGCGAGCGTGGCGGCCGCGACCGCGCGGGCTTCCTCGGCGGCGCGGACGAGTGCGTCGATCTCGGCCAGACGCGCGTCGGATCGCACGGCGGCCAGTGCCGCGTCCAGGTCGTGGAATCCGGCGTCGACGGCGGCTTGCTCGGCGTCGCGGGCCCGCTCGTCGGCGAAGGTCCGGGCCCGGACGGCGGCCGCTCGCCGGTCGAGCAGTTCGGTGGCCGCGGCCGCGAGGGCCGCCAGCCGCGCGCGGCGGTCCACGAGCGAACCCCCGTCCCCGACCGCGGCGTGGATGCGAGCCCGGATCTCGTCGGCTTCGGCAGCGGCGACCGCGTCGGCCTGCGCGATCTCCGCGACCTCGGCCTCCGTGCCGCGCAGCCGCTCCTGCAGTTCCGCGTCGAGCCGTTCCAGGGTGTCGACCTGCGTGCGACGCCGATCGAGTTCCCCGGCCTCCGTGGCCGCCGCGTCGTGGGCCGACCTGGCGGCGTCACGTTCGGCGACGAGGTCGTCGAGCGGCCGCTCGCCGCACCGCTGGCGCAGCGCCGCAACGACTTCGGCCGCCTCGGCGACGGCAGCGATTGCCCGGGCGAGTGCCGCCTCGGCGCGCTGCTCGGCCTCGCGGGCCGCGTCCTCGTCGGCCTTGGTGACAGTGTCCGGTGCGGGCCGCGCCGGCGCGGGATGCTCGGTGGATCCGCAGACGGCACATTCCTGCCCGTCGACGAGTTCGGCCGCCAATTCGGCTGCCATACCGGCGATT
>NZ_JADZGH010000277.1:134-472 GCF_015865005.1 Rhodococcus sp. CX | reverse complement strand
GGTTCTGCGCGAAGCAAGTTCGTCCGCTGCGGCGACCGCATCGGCGGCGCGGTCGCGGGTTGCGGCGAGACCCGGCAGTGCGGCCGCGGCCTGTTCCGCGGCGCGGACGGCGGCAGCAGCCTCGTCGCGGCGCACGGGCAACGCATCCCGCTGCGCGGTGAGTTGTTCGATGTCGGCGGCGAGCGTGCGACGACGCTCGTCCAGCCGGGACCGTTCGTCGTCGAGGGTCGCGACGCGACGCTGCTGCGCGATGAGATCGTCGAGCCGCACGACCTCCGCGGACCACCGCTGCTCGTGCCCGCGGATCCGATCGCGGTCGCCGTCCTCGGGCTGTTCGG
>NZ_JADZGH010000277.1:0-124 GCF_015865005.1 Rhodococcus sp. CX | reverse complement strand
CGCCGTTCCCGCACGTCGAGCAGGACGGCCCGGGCGTCGAGATGCGCCGCACGCAGCTCCACGACGCGCTGCTCACGCTTGTCGAGTTCGGTTCTGCGCGAAGCAAGTTCGTCCGCTGCGGCGA
>NZ_JADZGH010000276.1:8153-20036 GCF_015865005.1 Rhodococcus sp. CX | reverse complement strand
CACAGCTGCTTCATGACCGTGACGTACTCGGTGGCCTGCGCGTACCGGTAACCGAAGTACTCCTCCCCCGGCCACAGACCCATCTGCGTGTATTCGTTCGGGGCCCAACCGGTCACGATGTTCACACCGAAGCGGCCGGGAGCGATCGAGTCGATCGTCGAGGCCATGCGGGCCACGATCGCCGGCGGCAGGGTCAGAATCGCGGTCGAGGCGAACAGCTTGATCTTCTCGGTCACCGCGGCGAGACCTGCCATCAGCGTGAAGGACTCGAGGTTGTGGTCCCAGAACTCGGTTTCACCACCGAAGCCCTTGAGCTTGATCATCGACAGCGCGAAGTCGAGTCCGTGCTCCTCGGCCTTCTGCACGACCGCCTTGTTGAGCTCGAACGAGGGCATGTACTGCGGAGCGCTCTTGGAGATGAGCCAGCCGTTGTTGCCGATGGGGATGAAGACGCCGATTTCCATGTCACTCCTGACGGGCGGGGAGATTCGAGGAAGCGATCCGGGCCGCGCTGTCCGGCTCGCTGTGACTTCGAATGTATGCAGGAGTTATTGCCGGTCCGGGACCGTCCGGTAACGGACCTGTTGCCTATGTTAACGATCATGAACGGGCTCGGCGCACACCGCCGCACTCCCCCGCTGCACCCACTCCACATCGAACTTCCGATGCACCGGAGCGCCTGCCGCACCGTCGATCCGCGCCAGCAGCAACTCCGCCGCCGCTACCGCCATGTCCTCGAGCGGCTGACGCACCGTCGTCAGATCGAAGATCGACCAGCTGGACTGCTGGAGGTCGTTGTAGCCGACAATGGAAACATCTTTCGGCACAGACAGATTCAGACGCTTCGCGGCATCCAGCGTGCCGTAGGCCATGTAGTCGGTGGCGCAGAACACCGCTGTCGGGCGGTCCTCGCCGGCGAGCAGCGCAAGGCCACCCTCGAGGCCGGTCGACGCATCCACGGCGCCGCGATACACCCGCTTCTCGTCGAGCTCGACGCCGCGCGCCGCGAGGCCGTCACGGAAACCCTGCTCGCGCAACCGGATGCTGGGGTTCTGCAACGGACCGGAGATCAGGCCGATCCGGGTGTGCCCCAGATCGACCAGGTGGTCGGCGATGAGCCGGCCACCGCGGACGTTGTCCGACGTCACGCGATCGACCTTGCCTGCATGCCGGTCGTCGACGTCCCGGCTGAGGATCACCAGCGGGATCTTCCAGTCGATCATCTCCGACACCATCGGCGAATCGAGCCGCGACGAGATGAACACGACGCCGTCGACCAGGCCCCCGCGCAACGCGAGGATGTCCTTCTCGAGCGAGCCTTCGGTGCGGTCGCTCATCAACAGCACCCGGTAGTCGTGGCGCGCGAAGCAGTCCTGCAGGGTGTTCACCAGCGTCGGATACGACGGATTGCGCAGGTCGCCGCTCACGATGCCGATGGTCGACGACTTGCGCGTGATCAGGCTCCGCGCGGTGACGTGCGGGACGTAGCCCATCTCCGCCGCGAGGGCCTGGATGCGCTCCCGCGTCTCCTCGATGACCCGCGGATCGTTCCTGAGCGCACGCGACACCGTCGACTGCGACACCCCTGCGCGGCGTGCGACGTCGTAACTGGTGACCGACTTGCTGCCCATGACGGGATTCTAGGAGCAACCGGCGAGGACGGCCGGGCGAGCGGATTTCGCGACCCGCCGCAATGACCCCTGACGCAGCAGTCCGAACACTGCCGACCCATCGACGGCGGCGTTCGGAGTTGGAGGCGAATTGCATTCGACGAAGGTGGTCTCACTATTCGAGTCGACGATGCCCACATCAGCAAAGCCAGCAGGAGTGGCCAGCTCACGCAGGTCCAGGGCGCATTCGGACATGCCGAGCACATGCTCGGGTGCCTCGGCGATGTCGTTGGACTGAGTATGGATGGCGCGGGCGGTCTGGACCAGCGGGAGGATCTTGCTGCCGCGGGCCTCGTCGATCCAGTCGTTCAAGCGGGGCAGCGGCGGTCACGTGGGCCAGCTGTAGTTCTTCCACTCGGTGGCGATTGTGGTCTCATACGACAGGAAGAACTCGTCCCGCCCACGCTGCTGGGTATGAGCGTGCTCCGGCTGCTCCCGCCATTGAGCGATAGCCTCGCGGGACTCGAACCTCGCCACCGCCAGCTCCGAGCCGTCCTCCCCTGCGAATCCCTCGATGGAAACGAACCCGGGAACCTGAGAGACGAGGTCCAACATTCGTTCGAACGTCCTCTGATATTCCTCCTGGTCGACGTCGGTGCGGGTCTTGATGTGGAACAGGACGATCTCCATGGCTCCTCCAATCGAGTGTCGTTAGGTGGTGGTCTGCCGAGCACCGTGCGGTGCGGAGTGAAGGACAAGACCCATCGGCACGTCACCGTCCACCCTCGGTGTACCAACCGCTGCGCGAAGGTCGATGTGGCCGCCCGCGCTTCGCGTCTTGTCGAAGCTGAGCGTCGCGTTGTTGATATCGGCGCCGCTGAGATCCAACCTGCCGCTCTGAAAGTTTGCGCCTGCGAATTGAAGCGTCGCTCGGCCGAGCTGCGCGGACGCCATGGTGACGTCCTGATTGAAGAATGCGCCGTCGAAGGAGACGGTGCCGGCGAATGTGGCGTGATTGAACGTCACGAAGCCGGTGCCGCAGAAGCGCGCGCCCGCGAACGTGGGTCCGGGTGCCGCGATGGTGGCGTGATCGAACGAAACCTCGCCCTGACCGAGTTGCGCGCCGGCGAAGGTGACCGAACATCCCCGATGGAATGTCACGTTCTCGAAACTCAGCGACCCATGCTCGGGTGAAGACATCCTGTCGAATCGCACTGAGCCGCGGACAAAGTGAGTGTCTGTGAACCGAACTTCGGCCCCTTTGTCGAGAATGACGTCATCGAACCACACCTCCGCGCCGTTGAATCGAGAACCGTCGAAGTTGGAAGTGCCCGAAAAGACCGCCTTGCGGAGGTCGAGCCTTCCGGAATCGAACCGGACGTCCCGGAAATCCACGCTGTCGAGGTGTGCGCCCCTCAAGTTGAAGGTGGAATTCGACCAGCTCGTCGCGCTGCCTGCGCGTAGTCGGTCCACGATGGCCTCGAGCGCCGCCCTGCGCGAGTCGGGTACCGGGGGTACCGCTTTACTATGCGAGTCGGGTACCTCGCTTGTCGCTCCTGGAATCGGTCCGTCCGATCGAATGTGCATACACAGCACGTCAATACAGGCCTGCCGGTTGTTCGGCCAGATGTCGGCTAGCTGAGCTAGCGCATACACACCGGCGGCCCGCACCGTTTCGTTGTTGTCTCCGATCTGCTTGGCCGCGCCCTCGAAGCGGTCGGTCAGGTGCCCCGCCTCCGTCAGGCGATAGGTTTTGTGACCGAACCAGACGGTGAACGACGTACCCACGGCGACGAGCGCAGCCACCAAACCGGTTCGAATATCCGCCATGACCTTGTACTCGTCGTCTTGCTGCTCCGGAGGAAAGGGCGGTGCCATCAGTCCGGGGATCACCCACACCACGATGGCGAGTCCGACGACAGTGACAACTCCTGTAAGGAGGAACCGAAGGAACGCGCTACGCCGAAGCTGGGACCGCCACGCACTCTGAGTCATCGCCGCGCCAATCTGGCTAGTTCTGAAGACAACGATTCACCGTGCAAGCAGTCGTGTCGAAGCCGGAATTCGTCCATGAAAGGCGACTGGAGGCTGCCGAGCTCGAACGATTCCGGCCCGCGGGGAAACAACGCTCGCGCCAGCTGAAAAGGCCGGGGAGACGATGCATCCATCGCGCCGAGAACGGCGTCGCGGTCGATTTCTCCGGGCGGGAACGCACCGGCCATTCGGCTGGCGCAGTCGAGTGCGTCGGCTGGGTGGTCGGCGAGTTCGAGCAGACGGTTCAGCGCGCGCCCCCGGACATCGATGTAGAACTGCATCGTGTAGTCGTCAGGCCGTTCGACACCGTGGAAGAGGTAGGCGTGCCGCACGGCCTGGCCGTACTCGTCCGCAGCGATATCGTGCCGATGCTGCTCCCAGTCCATATCTGCGCGCAAGAGCAGCAGGTTAGCGGCGAGTTCCTCGTCGTCTTCGTCGATGAGTTTGCTACTGCGCCGAAAGTGTTTCTCCACCGTGGTCGGGTCCGGCGCCGTCCTGCCTGCCAGCAGTTGCGCTAGCTCGAACTCGACCCATGCCGCGTTCCAGTCGTCGGGGAGCAGACGTAGTGCCCGAAGATAGTAGAAGTCGGCCTGCGTGTCGGCGGGGTGGGCGTAGCGGTAGGTGTGCGCCATGAAGATGTCCAATAGCGCCGCCAGACGACGTTTCTTGCCTTTCAGGGTTTCGGCGCGGCGGCCTGTGCCGTGCCGGTGCAGGCCACACAGGTGCTTGACCTGCAATAGTGCCTGTCGG
Organism: Rhodococcus sp. CX; assembly: GCF_015865005.1. NCBI lineage: Bacteria > Bacillati > Actinomycetota > Actinomycetes > Mycobacteriales > Nocardiaceae > Rhodococcus > Rhodococcus sp. CX. The sequence continues at coordinate 15,642 of NZ_JADZGH010000276.1, read as the reverse complement.
ACCGAAACCCAGTCGGCGTTCTCAGGTTTGGCAGACCGCAGCGGGTAGGACTGCAAGATCGTCCTCAGCGCCCCGTGGAGTTGGTCGAGTTCTGGCCAGACGGCTTCATCGGGGAGGATGTCGACGTCCCACAACGCGCGGTTCTGTCCGGTCGCCGGTCCGCGGTGCTGTCCGGCGAGGACACCGAGGTCGGCGACGAGCTGATCGCAGAAGTCGAAATGAACGTAGTTCCCCCACCACCAGAACGCGTCGAGGAAAACCAGCGAGATGTCCCGGATGACCTGGGAACGGTCTGACGATCGCGATGCCAGACCGCTGTGGACCAGCCACTCACGCTTGTTTCGCTGCCACGCCGGATCCTCATAGACGAAGGACTCGCCGTAGCTGGTGTTCTTCGAGCCGGACACCTTCGCCCGGTAGTAACTCGTCGCCCGACGGTTGAGGTCAGCAAACCGATCCGGGTCCGATGCCCGCATCAGTTCCAGCAAGCCGCTTCTGACCAAGGACGTGACGCGCAGACGGGAGCCGTCCGCCGACAGGTCCTCGACGAAGGGAAAGTCGGCTAGGCAGGTGAGCAGGGCCCGCACCTGGCCGCCCGACACGGTCTTTGGGCCGAGCAGGTGCCGCAGCAAGGGAGCGTCGAACTGCCGTGGCACTGCGGCGACATCGAGCGTGGACGCCATGAGTTCGTCGATATCGTCGCCGACGGCGACGCCTCCGATGCTGACCGACCGGACCAGCAACTGCGCGAGGTGCGCCGCGCGACGGCGGTCACTGCGCATGGCAACAAGCTCATCGAAGACCGGATCGGAAGTGCTCATCTGAAGGTCGCCGCGCCTCGACAGCAACTGGTAGAGGAGCTTGAGGACTGCAGGATGCCCTCCGCTTGCCGCGCAGATCTGCCGAACCATCGCCGATGACGGCTGGTGCCCCGAAACCCCGCACAGCCAGGCCTCGACAGTCGGCTCGTCGAACTGTGAGATGCGGGTGATCCGGGTACGTTCCTGATCGAGGGTAGACAACAACGTATCGGATTCCTGAGCAAATACGACCACGGTGGTGGAGAGACTGAGTACGAGTTCACCGATCCAGAGCCCGATCTCCTGGTCGGCGATATCGTCGGCGTTGTCGAGCAGCAGGAAACATCCGTGATCTTCGGTCATCGCGTTCCAACGCGTCGCAAACTTGTGGGCGATGTCACCGGCGGCATTGCGCCACGCATCAGCCAGCACTATCGGGTCGAGCGGGCGGAATCTCTCGTCGACGAAGTCCTCGATCCGAATGATCCGCGCGTCGTACACCTCGGCATTACGCACACTCAAGTCGAGCTCGCGGATCTCTCGCCGGTCGGCGTCAGTGCCGATCCGCCCGATCAGTGCTTCCAGGAGCCGAACGAACTGTAGGTAGCTGGCCTGAATAGCCCCAACGGACGCTTCGGGTCCTTGGTCGCCGCGGTGTCCGGGATCGAACTCGCTAAGGTCGATCCGCACTGCTGCTCGCGGAGCATTCAACTCGATGTGTTTGAGCATCGCGCTCTTGCCACAGCCGAGGATTCCGCACAGCACCTCGACATGATCAGTCGGCACCTCCGTGTGCAGGATCGTATGAACAAGGTCCGGATGCACTACCACGTACACCGGATGCACTGCCACATAGGCCGGACGCACTACCACGTACATATCGATCACCCGCCTACCGTCGCGTCGCGGCCCGAGTCGCCGCCATATCGAGCAAACGCCTCGATCAGCTCGATCGTCATGAGTAGTCGACTACTCGATTTCTGCTTCACCGTTCGGCGAATGATCCGCTACTCGTAGCCATGGACTCGACCCGCGTGCCGGTGGTGCAGTCGCGACCGCGCTGGGTGTTCGCCGATCGCGGCTGCGACCTGGACAAGTACCGGAACCTGCTGTCCGCCCGGGGTATCACCCCGAAGATCGCTCGCCGTAGCGCCGCTCACGGTCCGAGCCCAGGAAGGTGCGCTGGGTCGTCGAGCGCACTTTTGCCTGGTTACATCAGTTCAAACGTCCTCGTATTCGTTCCGAAGTACAAGCTGACCTATATTACGGACTGCTCGAGCTCGCTTGCGAGCATCATCTGCTTGACGCCGTTGCAGCGATCATTCTGAAACAGTCAGTCAGGGGATCACCGCACTCGCCAGGCAGCTCCGCTCGTCGCGATGACCCTAAGTACTCGCTGTTCGGCTCGTGAATTCTTGCAGGACAAGAACTTCCCGAGGTACGAGGCTGGCACCGAGCCAGCCCCCCACCATTCACGAATCACCCCCTACCGGCGCACTGCGCGATACCCTCAGTACAAACTTGAATCATCGACCGTTTCCTTCGGGAGGTGCGAGCCATGAGCGAGCCACGCAGTGCCGCCCCGGGATGGTATCCAGATCCCCAAGGCAAGCAGCACTACTGGGATGGAACGCAATGGCTGTCACTTCCTGAACCTCCAGGACCGGAACCTGATCAACGGAAGCGATTGAGCCGCGGCATGATCGGATGCATTGCCGCGTGCTGCGCAATTCTGGCTCTTACGGCAGTTGCAGTACTGAAGGTCAATCACGACACAGACGTCGATGCAAAGGCGGCAGCCGCCGAGACAGCTCGGCAGAGCGCCGAACGTCGGGCGGCGGAGGTTGCCGATCGCGAACGGAAGGAAGAAGCCGAGCGATCGATGAGGCAGGCAAGCGTACATCAGGTCGAGGCCAGCATCATGGAGATGGCGACGGGTCACGCAAACTCATCGATCATCGACGGTCCGATCCTCTCGGTTTCATGTTCTCCCGTAGCGGGTGGATCCGTCGACGATCTACTAGCTGCCACTACAGTTTTGGAGTGCTTTGCCGCCACACAGGAGAACCCGAACGGAAGCCGAAGCGGATACAAGTATCACGCAACCATGAACTGGGAGACAGGGAGTTACACCTACGGGTTCGGCGCTCCATAGCCGAACCGGCAGGGCCCGGAGTTCACTCTACCGAGAACATCACGCCCAAAGTCATCATCGAAGTATCCGAAATCATGAGGGGCAGTGAGCATCCGTCCGAATCCAGATTCGCCGGACATCCCTTCGAGACAAAATCATCGTGCTGATTGTAGAGAATTTCAAACATTTGGTTCAGGCTGTCGTGATATGAGGGGTCGAGGGATTGCATCGCGGAACGTTCGAAAAACTCCACGTATGCTCTCCGCTCGTACATGCAGGTCACCGGATCCACGTCGTCCGCGCACGCCGTCGAGGTCATTTGGTCGAACTGTTCAGACATCGACGCGGCTTGTCGGGTTGCGCGCGGCATAGCGCGCTGCGTTGTGATTGGGCTCGGCAATGGAGAACTCGAAGCCGTGGTCGCCCGATTATCACCCGTCCACTCGGGAGGCGTTGCCTGTTCGTCCGATGAACCGCACGCTGCCAGTACGGCAATGACCGTAGGCGAGACAAAAGCGAAAAATGCTCTCCTCATTCACATATGGTGCCACCGTAACCGGTAAGCCGTCCCGGGGTTGGGGCTCGATTCGACCGCTGGCGTCGACGCCGCGTCACAACAGAAACGTTGACCGAAGAGGCGACTATGGGCTGCCGACGATTCGGCATCGTCCGAGTAGGTGACGATCTCGAATTCCGGAGCTGCGCCTCCTCGTACGCGCCCTCCGACCTGATCGCCGACGTGGACGGACAGTCCGGAATCGACCAGTGCGGACGCGTCGCTCCGGAGGAGCTGGACGACGGCCCGCCCGTCCGGGGCTTTTAACGAGGCACCCGCCCCAGGTTCATCTCGTCGACGGAGAGCTCGAGGTAGTCGATGTAGAGCCTCCGTGCTCCTCGATGTCGGGGATGATCAGAGTTGCCGTGATGCCGGTGGGTCGCATGCCGAAAGCTCCCTCGGTCGATGCCGGAGCATTACCCGATTGCACTACACAGCATCAACCCACAACCCGGTTCGATATGGGCCATCAACTCCACTCGCAGGCGACTCCGTCGCCGTCGGCATCGAGCTTGGACCGGTAACCCGGCTCACCTATATACAAAGGTGCCGCGCCGGCCGCGCGGGCGGCAGCGCAATTCTTGTAGTAGGCGCTCGACTGCGGTGCAGGCGCCGGAGCCGGCGTATATACGGGCGGCGGGGTGTACGCGGGCGTGTACACGGGAGGCGGCGGCATGTAGGTGGGCGCTGTCGTCGCGACGCTCGAGGACTGCGCCCCCGAAAGTGGCTGCATCACCGCACGCGTCGGTGCACTCGGGGTTGCGGGCACGCTCGACCGGACAGTGGTCGATACCACCCGGACCGGTTCGACGGACCCGGAATCCGAATCGTTCGTTCCGATCATCAGACTGCCTGCCACGACGGACAGCAACGCGACTCCGACCCCGGCCATCCATCGCTTCGTTCGCCGGCCGGCGGAAGCATCGGGCGATGCTTCCGCCGTGACGCGCACAGGTCCAGAACCGGTAGAGGCAGACGCAGGCGGCAACGGGCTCACCGGCTTGCTGAACGACACCCTGGAACTCGCGCCGCTCGGCGTCGTAGGCGCAGCACCGGTCGTGGGCGCAGCACTCGGCGCGCGAAGCCCGACGTGATTCCGCTCGGTGACCCGTCCCGAGGAATCGAATCCGTACAGCTGTATCCCCTTGGCGGTCGCGTAGTCGACGGCTGTCTTGCCATAGCCGTTGAGCGCGAAGTAGGCCATCGCGTCACGAGATCTGAACCTGCGTTCCCCGTACGTCATCACCAACTCGGAAAGGCTGACCGGAGTAGTGCCTAATGTCACCTCCGCCACGACCCCGCGCGCCCTGATCTGCATCGGACCCGATCTCCGAGGCTCGAGCGTGAAGCCCAGCGACTTCAGGTGCCGCTCCGCGATTGCCTTCGCTTCCTTCGGTGTCAACTGCGCCGTCATGCCGTCCTTGCTCGTCGCTGCCACACGCTCGATGCCCGGAAGTGCTGCCGGGCTGCGTCCCTCACGGGAGTTGTCGCCCCGGGATCATTGGCCATTACATCCGCGCATCCCGCGCGATCACGACACCGAATGCGTGTTCGAAAGAATCCTTGCGCCGCCGGTAAGCCCGGTGCCAGAATGGCCCAATCGTCACGCCCGTGGCGTCACAACTGAAGAAGGCCCGCCAGGAGTTGCAGCTCCCGACGGGCCGGATGTCCGACTGTAAGGGAGTCGAACGTGGGCCAGAATACCCTGGCTGGCGGCGTGCGTCGTGGACCGCGCCTCGCCAGCAATTTCACCATTCTCAGCAATGCCGTCATCAACGACGAGCGCCTCTCCTTCCGCGCACGCGGCGTGCTCGTCTGGCTGTTGTCGAAGCCGGACGACTGGCACACTCGCTCCGAGTCGATCGCCGCGCAGTCCCCGAAGGAGGGCCGCGACGCCGTCCGCTCGGCGCTGCGCGAGCTCGCCGACCTCGGCTACCTCGTGCGCGAGAAGATCCAGGACGAACGCGGCCGGTGGAGCACGATCCAGACGGTGTACGAGGAGCCCGTGACCGGTCCGACGCCTGGAAAACCGACCCGCGGGCGCACCGACGTCGGGCAACCCGGCGCTCTTGTCAGTACAGAGAAACCAAGGACGAAAACCAACCGCTCGTCCCGAGCCGGGAAGGTCGCGCCCAGTCCCGCTGTCGGCCGGCTCGCCACGGCATGCCGGGCTGCCGGATTGACCGCGACCTTCGCCTATCTCAAGCCCGACGACGCCGCAGCCATCGACCGACTCGTCGAGACGCACGGGATCTCACCGCTGGTCACGGCCGCGAGGTCCGTTCACCGTGCCCACGATCCGATGCGGTTCGCGCAGGCGTGGATTCCGCTGTGGCAGGCGCTCCCGGAACCGTCTGCAACACAGCCGAAATGCGCCGCGTGCGACGAGTACGGGTGGCTGCCCGACGACGAACACGGTCGTGCCGTCAGGTGCAGGTGCCGCGCCGTTACTGCGGCGTGACTTGCGTGCACCGCGGTTGGGGGAAGAATAGTCAAACATCCCAGCGCAGAGGGCACTTTCGTCACTTCGGCTCACAACCGCACCGGCTGTGGGTAGATTTCGCCCAGATATCACCCGATATTCCGGCCAACAACGCGTTGAAAGATTTCGTCGGCGGTAATCTGTGGTACGCGACATCATCCCAATGTCGCTGCCGCTGTTAACCATCTGGACGATCTCGCGGGATTTCCGGTCGGAGGCCGACGTGCGTGGATTTGGTATCGATCTCGGAACTGCCAACACCGTCGTCGGGACCCCCGATGACGGAATAGTCCTGAACGAGCCATCATTGATGATGGTGCGAACGAAGGATCCGCATCGCGCTCTCGCGATCGGCCAGGATGCGAGTGCCCTAGTCGACCGAACTCCGGTCGGGATCACGCCGGTTCGTCCGATTCGCAACGGCGTGATCGTGGACCTCGAATCGGCCAGGGCCTACGTCTCGGCCGTTATCAAGCGGGCCGCCCCTGAGCGACGGTACGGTCTGCGGCCGACGGGCGTCATCGCGATTCCCGCAGGCGCCACCCCGCTCGAGCGTCGGGCATTGCTCGAGGTCGGGCACGAGGCCGGTCTGCGGAAGGTGGCCTTGGTGCCGGAACCTGTCGCGGGTGCCCTCGGGTGCGGGATCAATCCGCTCGAACCGCGTACCCATCTCATCGTCGACATCGGCGGCGGCACTTCGGAAGTCACCGCCATCTGCTTCGGTGGCGTCCTGTCGCACCGCAGTTGCCGGATGGCTGGCGAGGACCTGACCCGAGCGATCCACCGGTATCTGCGTGCGAAGCACGAGATCATCGTCGGCGAGCTCACCGCCGAGCGGGCGAAGGTGGGCACGACCGAGACCACCGACGGACAGACGCTCGTGGTGGAGGGCCGCGACGCCGCGACCGGCCGGGCGCGACTGCTCACCCTCGAAACCGACGAGATCATGGATGCGGTAAAGCCCGCCATGACCGGCATCGCGCAGACGCTGGCCGCATGCCTGGACGATCTTCCTCCGCGGGCGATCAGCGACATCATGGCCGAAGGCATTCTGGCGATCGGCGGCGGATCGATCCTGCGGGGCATGTCGCAGATGATCGAAGAGTCCTTCGGGCTCCCCGTGAAGACCGCCGAGCGCCCGCTCACCTGCGTCGCCGAAGGCGCGACCGCCTGCATGGACCACCCCGAGGTGGTCGCGGCCTTCGCCTCCTGACCGCTCCCCCTCGTGCGTGGTTTCGGTAGCAGCCGCTACCGAAACCACGCACGGGTCAGCGGGTCGTGCCGCGGATCTGTGCGAGGTAGCGCTCGAGAAGGCTCTTGACCACCGGACCGGATGTCGCAGAACCGAATCCACCGCCGCGCACCAACGCCGTCACCACGACCTCGGGCTGCTCGGCGGGCACCACCGCGGAGAACCAGGCATTCAGGCCCTTGCCGGGCGCCGACGGGTCCTCCGCCGTGCCGGTCTTGGCAACGGCCGTCACCGGGAGGCTCGCGAGCTGGCCGGCGGTACCGGC
>NZ_JADZGH010000276.1:7002-8143 GCF_015865005.1 Rhodococcus sp. CX | reverse complement strand
CCCCGCGCGCACGGGACCGAGTTCCTGCGCGAAGGACAGCGGACGAGGCTCCGCGGTGGGAATGGGCACGGCGTCCGCCGGCCCGTATGCCGCCGCGAGCTGAGGTGTCACCATCGCACCGCTGGCGATGCCCTGACCGATGCCCATCAGCAGTGTCGACCCGGGATACCAGGTTCCGCCGATGCTTCCGACATTCTCCGGGGTACCGAGGAAGCCCTCGGACTCGCTCGGCAGATCGATTCCCGATCGCGTGCCCACACCCAGTTCGTTGGCCGTCGTCGCGATGCGCTGGGGGCCGAGGAGGTCGGCGAGTTGGTAGAAGTAGACGTTGTCCGACCACTGGATCGCACCGAGCAGATTGTTTCCGGCCATCGGCTGCCAGTTCGCGAACGTGTGCCCACCGTAGGTGTAGGCCGCGCCGCCCTGGAGCACGGTATCCGGCGACAGCACGTGGGTCGCCGCGTTCGCCGAGGCGACCACGATCTTGAAGGTCGAGCCCGGGGGCACGGCCGTCTGGACGGCGTGATTGAGCATCCGGCCGGGTCCGGGTCCTTGGGTCTGCGCCGCGATCGCGGCCAGGTCCGCCGGGGGGCCGTAGACGTTGTTGTCGTAGCCGGGGACGCTGGCCAGCGCCAGGATCGCGCCGGTGCGGGCATCCATCACAACCGCCGCGCCGAGGTCGCCGCCGCTGCTGCGCACCGCCTGGGTGAGCGCATCGGTCGCGGCCTGCTGCATCCCGAGATCGAGGTACAGCCGCAGATCGTGGCCACGCACCGGATCCACCCGCTCCCCCGTGCCGACCGGACGCCCGGACGGGTCGACGTACACGCACTGCTTACCGTCGGTGCCGCGGAGCAACGCGTCGTACTGCTTCTCCAGGCCCGCCTTGCCTACTCGTGATCCGAGCGGGAGGTTCGACCAGAACTGCATGTCCTCCTGGTCCGCGATTCCGACGTACCCGAGGATCGATGCCAGCACCGGCCCCTGCGGGTAGTGCCGGCGTCCGGTCGGGTACACGAGCACCCACGGCAGGTGGGCGTCGACGATCAGCCGAGCCTGCTCGGGCCCGACTCGTGCAAGCACGACCTGCAGCTCCCCGTTGTCGCTCCGGAGTTCCTCCGAGAGCTGCTCCGGGGTGATG
>NZ_JADZGH010000276.1:0-6992 GCF_015865005.1 Rhodococcus sp. CX | reverse complement strand
CGCACCGCCGGGTCACCCTCGGCGAACATTCGCGCCACCACCGCGACGGTGTACTCGGCGACGTTGACCGCGACCGGCACGCCGGTGCGGTCGAGGATCTGGCCGCGTTCGGCGGGCAGGCGGATGCAGCGCAGCATCTGCGTGTCGCTCGTCGCGCGCAGTTCTGCGCCCTGAGTGGTCTGCAGCTGCCAGGCGAACACCGACATCGCGACGAGCGATGCCGTCAGCGTCCCCGCACCCACAGACACGCCTCGCGGGAGCCGTCGCTTCCGCGGCTCGGTGGCCCACAGCGGCCGTGTCACGCCGTCGCGGCGCACCGCGAGCACCAATCCGATGGACACGAATCCGACGATCGAGGCCGTGCCCCCGTAGCTGAACACTGGAATCGGCATGCCGGTGTGCGGCAGCAGCGACAGACTCTGAGCGACCGAGACGGCAGTGTGGATCCCGAACAGTCCACCGACGCCCGCCGCGACGAGCGCTCCTTCCCGGGTCCGTGCTGTTCGGGCGGCGAGCACCGAGCGCCACACGATGACCACGACGGCCAGCACGACGGCGATGCCGGCGACGAGGCCCCACCCGTAGACCAGGCTCGCGAAGGCCAGGTCGTGCTCGGATTCCGGCAGGTACTCGGCCCGCAGGTCGTAGTCCGGCTGACGCCCGAGACCCCACCATCCCGCGCTGCCGATCGCGATGTCCGCCTGCCACGCCGCCCAGCCCGACCCCTGCGGGTCGGCGTCGCGCGACAGGAACACGTGGATCCGTTCGAGCTGGTACGGGCGGAGGAACAGAACGGCCATGGGCAGCGAGAGCAGCCCGATCGCGAACAGCGGGGCCAGCTGCAGCATCGGCACCCTGGCCAGGATCAGCATGAGCAACACGGTGACCACGAGCACCACGGCGGTCGACAGGTCGGGCTGCAGCGCGACCAGCGCGATCGGCACGGACGCAACCAGCAGGACCACGACGAGCCTGCCGACCGTGTTCCCACGGGCCAGGATCGTGGCGGGAACCAGGACCAGGGCGAGCTTGGCCATTTCGGACGGCTGCAGAGTGAACAGGCCGAGGTCCAGCCAGCGCTGGGCACCCTTTGTCGCGATCCCCATCAGCGGCACCGCCACGAGCAGGACGACCGTGACGGTGAACAACACCCACCCGAACCGGCTCAGGGCGGCAATCCGCATGCGCGACGTCACCCACATCGCGCCGAGACCCACGGCGGCGAGAATCGCGTGCCGCACAGCGAGCGACGACATGCCCGTCGAGACCATGTTGAGCATGCCGAGAAGTACCAGTGCGACGGCCGCCGTGACGAGCCAGGGATCCGACTTTCGCCTATCCGCCTGCACGTGGGCTCCCGTCCGAACACGTAGCGTTCTCAGCGGGCACGTATACCGGTTCCGACGCGGCCGCGGCCGGGCCGGTGGTGACCGCGGCGACCGCAAGGGCGGAACCCGGCGGCAGGGCGACGTTGCCGATTCCGTATGCCGTCGGCGCACCCGGCGGAACCGGAACGGTGACCTCACTACCCGGCTGGACCACACCCGTGCATCGGTCGTACACGGTCAGATTCCAAATCACCGCACCGAGATTCGCGGCGGGATCGACACCGACATCGACCCGCATGGTGCACGGGCGTCCCGGCTCGCAGGCGCCGTTGGCGAAGTTCGCGGCGACCTTCGTGATCGGTCCGGCTGCGCTCGGAAGAGCGGTGTCGACGGGACCCGGTGCGGTTCCCGGCCCGGCCGCCGGCGGCGGGGCTTCGGGTGCCGGTGGCGGCGGCGAGACCGGACTGATCTCGTCCGGCATCGACGAATCCACCGGGTCGAGAAGCGTGTGCCAACCGCGATTCAGCTCCGACCACGCCTTGGGAGCCGCCCACACCATCCCGATGAGCAGCAGCAGTGCGATCAGCACGAATACCGCTCGACGCCGCGACGGTCGTCTCTTCTTGCGATGCCACACCTTGCCCGTGGGTGGACGCCAGGTGTTCGACGCGAGAGAGGACGCCTGGATCGGCCGGATCGGCACGTCCGGCTGTTTCACCACCGGCGGCTCCGGAAGATCGCGTCCCATCACCGTCGAGACGAGCGCGGCGATCTGACGCCTCGTCCGCTCCTCCTCGCCCGGGTCGAATTCGGTTGCGGCAGCAGAACGGACACGCCGCACCAGGTCGTCCTCATCCGGGGATTCGGCGATCGCCTCGTTCAGGTGGTCGGCGAGTTCGGCACTGCGGCTGTTCGCCGCGATCCGTCGAAGCAGGTCTGCCACCGCATCGCGTATCTCGTCCCAGGATCGCGGAGTCCCGGCGCATTCGAGCGTGAGCTGTCCGCTGTCGGACACCTTCACGGCACCGCGTCGGAGGCTGGTCGGGTGGCGCTCCGGGCCATGCGCGAGTTCGAGCTGATCGACCAGATCCGTGATGAGCAATGCCGCCTGCGCAGGCGTCAAGGTCGCAACCGCCAGCAGTCTTCCGAGGGTGACATCGCCTCCACCGGAGTCGGCGTCGATTCGTGCGGCCGGCCCGGAGCGGGCCTCGACCGACTCGTCGTTCCTCGCGTGGTGGCCCAAGACTGCTTCGATCATCGCGCATCCCGAAAACGCAAGGCCGCCCGCTCCCATCTGGTTGAAACCTGCGGGCGGGCGGTGGACCTTATTTGTGCCTTTCTCGCTTGCCGTACTCTTGCCGAAATCCATTGTGTGTCATTTGACGTGGAGTTGCGCAGCTTTGGACCGAAACGTTGCGGCCTATCCGAGGAACAGTAGATTTCGCGTCGGCCGGCCCATTCCCACCGAGGTCGAGACCGTTACCGCAGGGAACGTTAATCCGCACTAGCCGAACGCCTCCGGCTACGCCTCGTCGTCGATCCGTGACCTACTCGATGGTATTCATCGGCCGCTCGGTGACTCCTCCGCTCGAGGACGAGCCGCGAAATGACGCCGGGCATCGAACGGCTCGAACCACGTCTGCACCGTCGCGAACAACGCGCGCTGCGGCAGCCGGAAGTCGCCGAACGCCGCCTGCTCCGGCAGCGGTCCGTCGGGACCGAGATCGAATCCGTCGACCACTGCGCGCACGGTGTGCGCGGTCCACAGCTGTCGCGGGTTGGCCCGGAACCACTGACCGTTCGGCATGTGTCCGGCGAGCCGGACCCGGCCGACGCCGAGCACCGGGCCTGCGAGGCGCCCCATCACCGCCAGCGTCGCGGGACTGTGCCAGAGCGCGTCCGGCATGATCCTGCCCGCGACGTTCATGACGGTGGTCGCCGGGGACGTGTCCATCCGGAGATCCCACTCGAGTTCTCCCCCGGCCGTGACGTGCAGTCTGTTTGGACCGGTCCACTCGGCACGGACGTCGGTCTGCTCGGTGCGGCTCAGCGCGTGGCCGAGGAACCGGGGGCAGCTCAGTTCCGGCGGGACGTCGCTGTAGACGGTCCAGGCACCGGCCGGGTCGCGGTGCCATACGGACGTGTAGCCGTCGCCGATGGAACTGGCAGGGAATCTGCGCAGCGCGAGGTAGTGGCCGCCGGCGAACGGGGCGCCGACCACCGCGTAGCCGGCGAATCGTTCTCCCGAGACTCGGGGCAGTTCACAGGACCGCTCGGCGGCCGACTGCGGGTTGATGGTCATGACGTCCTCCCAGGATTGCGGGTACGTCGATCGTGCGCCGCGCGCACCGCAGGGTCATGGGGCCGATGCCTCATCTTCCGTAACTTTCTCTCCCCGGGGACACTGGGACGATGGCGCCCACCGGTGAGGGTCCGCGGCGAGCCGAACTGGTCGCCGCGCTGTCCCTCGCGATCGACCTCGGTCTCGGTCAGCCGATGGAGCACATGCTCCGGTCGGCGCTGATCGCCACCCGCATCGCGGACCGCATGGGACTGAGCACCGAGCAGCGGGCCGTCGTGTACTACGCGAACCTGGTCGCGTGGATCGGATGCCACGCGGACTCCCACGAGCTGGCGCGCATGTTCGGCGACGACATCGCCTTCCGCGCCGACACCTACTCGGTGGACATGACGGGGCTGCCGTTCCTGCGCCTGCTGCTCAGTCACGCCGGGCGCGGTCTCCCCCAGGCCGAGCGCAGCCTCCGGGTCGCCGCGTTCCTGTTCACGGCGCGGCGGCAGATGTCCGAGCTCATCCGGTCGCACTGCGGGTCCGCGAGCGTCCTCTCCGACCGCATCGGGCTGGACCCACAGGTCGGGGCGATGCTGACCTTCACCTTCGAGCGGTGGGACGGCGCCGGGCTGCCGGCCGGTGCGCGGGGCGACGCGATACCCGTCGAGATGCACATCGTCCATCTGGCCGACGTCGCCGAAGTGCACCTGCGCGCCGGCGGACCGACGCAGGCAGTCGCCGTGGCGCGGGAGCGCAGCGGGACCCAGTTCTGCCCACGGGTGGTACGAACGTTCGATGAAGCCGCGGCCGAGATCACCGCGGGCGTGCTCGAACAGGATGCATGGTCGGCGGCGCTGGCCCAAGCGCCGGATCGGCACTACACATTGAGCGGTCCCGAGTTGGACGAATTGCTGCGGGCGATGGCCGATTTCGTCGATCTCAAATGCCCTTTCCTGCTGGGTCATTCGAGGAAGGTTGCAGATCTGGCGGCAGCCGCGGGCCGGCAGCGCGGGCTGTCCGGCGCGGACGTCGAAGCCCTCTACCGCGCCGGGCTGGTGCACGGCCTGGGGAGGATGGGTGTGCCCAACCAGATCTGGGAGAAGCCCGGACCGCTCACCACCGCGGAGTGGGAACGGGTCCGGTTGTACCCGTATCTCACGGGCCGGATCCTCAGTCGCGTGAGCGGATTGGAATCGGTCGTGGCGCTCGCGCAGACGCACCGGGAACGGCTCGACGGTTCCGGCTATCCCAACGGGCTCCGCGGCGCAGATCTGAATGTCCCCGCGCGGATACTCGCGGCCGCCGAGACCTATCAGCGACTACGCGAACCCCGGCCGCACCGGCAGGCACTCACTGCCGAGGACGCGGCCGCGCGGATGCGTCGCGACGCGGAAGCCGGACGGTTCGACACGGAAGCGGTCGAGGCCGTGCTGGCCGCGGCCGGGCATCGGACGAAACGGCGAGCACCCTGGCCGGCCGGGTTGACCGGGCGCGAGGTGGAGGTGCTGCGACTCGTCGCCCTTGGTCACTCGAACCGGCAGATCGCCGCTGAACTGCATATCACCCACAAGACGACGCGCAACCACGTCGAGCATCTCTACGCCAAACTGGGTGTCCACAACCGCACCCAGGCCGGGCTTGCGGCCATCGACCTGGGGTTGTCCCGATAGCTGCGCCCATGCTTGATGGTTGCGCGCTTCCCTGGACTGCCCGCGAGCTGCGGCGATAGGCTTCTTCTCGGCGCCGCATCGAGAATCCGCTCCCATTGACCACGCCGCCTCGTCCGACGTGATCTCGACGAAGGATGCGCTCGCCATGACCCACGATGTCTCCACGCCGTCGTCTTCCGACACCGCGACCGCCGATTCCGACCGCACGTTCACCAGCCTCGACCCGCGCGACGGGTCCGTTCTCGGCCGATACCCCATCATGGACGCCGCAGACGTCGCCGTCACCGTCGACCGCACGCTCCGCTGCACAGTGGTGGGGCGAGCTCGGATTCCGCGGCCCACGAGAGTTGCTGCTGGACTTCAAGAATGCCATTGCCACAGGGGCTGATTCGCTGGCGTCGCAGATCTCCGCCGAAACCGGGAAGCCGCACGACGCCGGGTACTTCGAGGTCATGCTCACCGTCGAATTCCTCGACTGGGCCGCGCGCAACGCGCAGAAGGTGCTCCGTCCGCGACGGGTCTCCACGGCGATGCCGTCGATGAATCAGAAGGCGATCGTCGAGTATCTGCCTCTCGGGGTCGTGGGCGTCATCGGGCCGTGGAACTTCCCCGCCTTCACACCCATGGGCTCGATCTCGTTTGCCCTCGCCGCGGGAAATGCGGTGGTGTTCAAACCCTCCGAGCTCACACCGGGGGTCGGTACCTGGCTCGAAAAGACGTGGAACTCCGTCATTCCCGACCATCCGGTGCTCCAGGTCGTCACGGGCTTCGGCGAGACCGGCACATCCCTTGCACGATCCGGTGTCGACAAGATCGCATTCACCGGTTCCGGTGCCACGGCGCGCAAGGTGATGGCGGTATGCGCCGAGACGCTCACCCCGATGATCGCCGAGTGCGGCGGCAAGGACGCGGTGATCGTCGCCGAGGACGCCGACCTCGACAAAGCCGCCACAGCCGCGGCGTTCGGGACCGTCCTGAACGCGGGGCAGGCGTGCGTAGGTATCGAACGCGTCTACGTGGCGGAGCCCGTCTACCAGCAGTTCGTCGACAAGCTCACGGCCGCCCTCTCCCGGGCGCGGCCGGGACCGGACGACACCGCAACGTACGGACCGATGACATTGCCGCGCCAGGTCGACATCGTGCGACGGCACATCCTCGACGCCCTCGATCACGGTGCGACCGCGGTGATGGGCGGACTCGATTCCGTCCGAGATCGCTACTTCGAACCCGTCGTCCTGAAGGACGTGCCCGACACGTCCGCAGCTGTTCAAGAGGAAACCTTCGGCCCGACGGTGGTCGTCGAGCCGGTCCAGGACCTCGACGACGCCGTCGAACGAGCCAACAGCACCCACTACGGGCTGGGTGCGTCGGTGTTCAGCCGCAACAAGAAGAAGGGACTGCAGGCCGCACGACGAATTCGCAGCGGCGCGGTGTCCGTGAACAGCGTAGGCGGCTTCGGGACTGTCCCCGCCCTACCGTTCGGCGGTATCGGTGAGTCCGGGTTCGGCAGGATCCACGGCGCAGACGGACTGCGTGAGTTCAGCCGGCCGCACTCGGTGACGGTGGAGAGGTTCCGGCCGCCGCTGAACCTGCTCACGGTCGACGCTTCCGAACGCGACATGAAGATTGCGAAGCGGATGTTCCGGATGCGGCACCCGACTTAGGACATTTTTAGTACCCCGCGAAGCCGAGATCCGCAAGAAT
>NZ_JADZGH010000081.1:29036-49508 GCF_015865005.1 Rhodococcus sp. CX | reverse complement strand
CGATTGTTGATCGGCACGAGCAGCACAACGGACATCACCACGCTGAGCACCAGCAGCGCCGTCGCCACGATCACCAGCGATGCGCGCGGCTCGCCCCACACGAGGATCGACCACAGCACTCCGAGAGCGGTCGCGGCTGCGTACCAGGGCGGCATCACGCCACCCTCGGGGATTGCATCCAGTGAATGAAGGACGGCTGGTCGACTGGTAGTCGGCACTCCGGAATGCGCGCCGCGACCACAAGACCCTCGAGGACCTCACCGAGGTCTTCGACGAGATCGAACAGCCGCCGACACCCTGTTCGAGGGACCTGTTCGCCGTGCTGGACGGATTGTGACCACCCCGGTCGGCATGCCGGGATCTGCAAGCGCGACCGCACAATGTCTCTTCGGTGCGTGCACGCCATGCACGCACCGCACGCCCATCGCCTCGGACCCGGTACACGGTCCGCGCGGCAGCAGTCGGTATCTCCGAGCAGCCATGTCCGATCAGGACCGAAGTCCGTCCTGGCTCACGTGGGTCAAGTCCCTGGCCGCCATGGCGGTGTACCGGCTCGGGGATCCTCGAACGAACTGGTCGGAGGCGGGTGCAATGCTCGAGGCATGGCAGAGCTCGAACCCACGGGCTACGCCGCTACGCTCGAGGAACTCAAGCGCCGCGTACACCAGGCGCGGTATCAGGCGCAGCGGAAGGTGAACACCGAGCTGATAGGCCTCTACTGGCAGATCGGCCGCACGATCTTGGATCGCCAGCAGACCGAGCGTTGGGGAACCAAGGTGCTGTCCCGACTCGCCGCGGACCTACGCGCCGAGTTCCCCACCATGAAGGGCTTCTCGCGAGCGAACCTGTTCTACATGCGACGCTTCGCCGAGGCATGGCCCGACGAAGAAGCAATCATCCAACGACCCGTTGGACAATTGCCGTGGGGTCACATCGCCGAACTTCTCGACAAGCTCGACGACCAGGACCTGCGTGAGTGGTACGCCGCCCGGGACGTCGAGCACGGGTGGTCACGCTCAGTGCTCGCTCATCAGATCACCACCCGCCTCCACGACCGTCAGGGTGCTGCGCGGCTCCGCGCTCGAACAGCGGGACTCCGAGCTGGCGCAGCAGCTCACCAAGGATCCGTTCGCGCTGGAATTCCTTGCGATCGGCGGCGACGCGAGCGAGCGGGAACTCGAGGAGCGTCTGGTCGCGCGGATCATCGACACGCTGCGCGAGTTGGGTCGGGGATTCGCATTCGTCGGTCGCCAGGTGCATTTCGACGTCGACGGGGACGACTTCTACGTCGACCTGCTGTTCTTCCACGTCGAGCAGTTGCGCTACGTGGTCATCGAGCTCAAGACAACGAAGTTCGACCCGCGTGATGCCGGGCAACTCGGCTTCTACGTTGCTCTGGTCGAGGATCGACTGCGGCTCCACGACATACACCAACCGACGGTGGGCATGCTCCTCGTGGCCGAGAAGAACGAAACCGTCGTCCGGTACGCCCTCGCCGGCACCCGGTACCCTGTCGCTGTTTTCCCGATACGACCTGACGGCATCCGCCCAGGCCGCTCTCCCCGCCGAAGAGACCCTCACCCGCGTCGCCCTCGAAGTCACCGCCCACGACGGTCGCCACGGGACACGTGCCGGACACTGAGCCCCCGCCCGTAAGGATCCTGCCTACCGGCCGAGGCGTGTGAGGGATGTGCGCTGCGCCCGCAGATCACGGCCCACGGTGGAGCATCGGGCATACCCGATGAGGATTTCGGTCAGCAGTCCGTCGCAGTCGAACACGACCCCGGACGCTGCTTTCGGTGCGGACTTCACGGCCGCATTCAACCAGATCGGCTGTGGTTGCACCGGATTACAGGCACCCGGGGTGCGCCCGACCCGGTCGCCGGCGGGACTATTCGAACCCGAGCATGACCTCGGTGGACTTGACCAACACCGTCGCTGCGACTCCGGCCGCGAGACCGAGTTCGTCGACGGCCTCCTTGGTGATCGGGGCGGTCACGATCTGCTCACCGCCGTCGAGCTTGACCTTCACAGTTGCCATCACGGCGCCGACGGTGACCTCCGTGACCGTGCCGGTGAGCTGGTTGCGGGTGGACAAACGCATCGAAGGTGGACCTCAATGCCTCACCGGCACACAGAGCACGGTCGACGGGCGCGCCGACCCCACCGTCAAGGACGACGACCGGGTCGACAGAAGGCGGCCGGCACGCTGCACTGCACATGGCCGGATACCGCGGGACGCCAATCGGGCGCCGGGGTGTTGCGGGTGTGCTGTTTGAGGATCGTCAAACAGCACAGCTCAAATCAGGGTGGATCAGGTGGACAATCCAGCTGTTGCCGGAATGATGTAGGGAAGGTCGGCGAGGGTGAAGGTGGTCGTGATCCACCGGACCGGTAAGACCCATCCTCTGTAGTCCTCACCGTCCTTCTCGTCGTGGATCTCATGGCGGTAGGGCCTGCTCAGCTCAAGGCTGCGGGACGGCAGTTCGTTCCCGTAGACGGTGAGAATTTCCTCGTCGGCTGGCTGGGCTTCGCTGGTTACTTCACCGACGCCGACGTAGCCGGTCTTCGGGATGTAGGTGAAGATGCGGGCGCGTGATGGCCTCGGCCTTCGGCCAATTCGTGCGCCGCATACCTGCACAGAGCACCTTGCCGACAACGAAGATCATGTCAAGGATGGTGGAGCCGGATCTGTATCCGATACGGCCTCCCAGAACGCGCGGTAGCGCGGCGCTTTATCGACGTCCCGAGGTCGATTCTTTCTTGGCTCGTTTCTCCCAGCACCCTCCCGCAGTCCGACGTCAGCGCATCGACGCTGCGGGTCTCCGGTCACGGAGCCGAACCCGAAACCGACAGGGCACCAGCATCTTCAGCCTCCGCAGCTGGTGGCGGAGCACCCGATCGCACGGGTCGGCACGAACGACCGGGTCCAGCCGAAGCCACACGTCACCACCCGACGTGGGGCCAGAAGTGCTGGCCGGTTCAAAGCAGCCGCCCGCAGGGCGTCCGAATCTATCGTGGGCACGTCCCCTGGTAACGGTCGAGACCGCGGCCGCCGTTGCGCTTCTTGCTCCGACCCGTGGGACCACCCTTCGGGCTCCGTACCCAGGTGCCCTTCGAATCGAGCCCGGGCATGCGCTCGCTTCCGATTCTGCTGTAACGGGTTTCGCCGTCGACGGTCAGCACACCGTCCTGCACGTCGATGTGCGCGACGGTCGCCCAGTAGGCGTTCTTCCCGTTCCCGACGTACACGAGAATCTCGTCGGCGTCCGGACCCGGCAGCCCGTCCTTGCCGGCCCGGCCGTATCGGATCGCGACGCGCGGCCGGCCGAACGTGTCGATCGCGCCGGTGCCGTTGTCGACGCTCTGATAGATGTTGACGAGCAGATCCCCGTTCTCGTTGGGGAGCACCCGAACCTGTTCGACGGCAGGCTTCTTGCCGCGCCCCGGACCCTTGCTGTCGCCGTAGTGATGGATGTACGGCCACGTTCCGAGATCGCCGCGGTGGCCGCGGTCGCCGCTGATCACGAGGTACTCGTTGGTGTGTTCGTTGCGGCAGTAGAAGTACACGTCGAGATCGCCCTCGCCGAACTTCTTCACGTTCCCGGATCGGTCGTAGATGGCTCCACGGCCGTCCCATTCGAGGCCGACGGTGAGCACCCAGTTCGGATCGCCCTGGGACTTACGCAGGTCGATCCGGGCGGTCTTGTACGCCGAATCCTTCGTAAGGGAGACCTGAACCTTCTCGAACGAGATCGGGCGCGCTGCCGGCTGAGGCGGGGCCGCAACAGCCGACACAGTTGCCGACTCAGATTGCGGCTGAGCAGATCCCGGTTCGTCGACGACGATCCCATGGTCGGTCGCGAACGCCGCCAGACCGTCCTGATAGCCCTGACCGACCGCGTCGAGACGCCATCCCGCGCCGCGACGATAGAACGCGACGACCTGCAGAACGGTCTCGGTGGTCAGGTCGGGCGGGGTGAACTCGATGGTCTGTCGAGCGCCCCGAATCTCCGCGCGGAGCCCGGGCACGTCACCGAATCGCCGCCCCTGCGCTTCGGTGCTCGCCGCGATGAGCACTCGGTGGATGTCGGCGGGGACAGCCGACAGGTCCACGGTCGCGGACGTGTCGGAGGTGAGCCGGACGCCGGGGGCCTTCGGGTTGTTGAAGAAGACGAAGTCCTCGTCCGATCGCACCCGTCCTTCGGCGGTGAGGAGTACGGCGGTGAGATCGACCGCGCCCACAGGACCACCGGTGACGAGCACGACCTCATATCCGAGATCGACAAGGTCGGTCTTCGACCCCTTGATCACTGCACTCATCCGCGATCTCCTGCTTCTGCCGTCATCCCATCCGCAGCGAAGTCGACTGCAGCACATACAACGTAACCTGCACCGTGGCTTCACGCTCCTACGGCGACTACCTCAGGCGGTAGCCCTTTCGACCGTTCGAGCCTCGCCCTTCAGATCGAAATATATTGCACCCCAACATCACTCGTCGAGACGATGGGACTACGCAGGCACCTCGTCCCACGCCTCACGCAAATGATCGAGGACCGCCTGGGCAAACCACCGATTGTGGTAGCGGCCGTACGGCCCCTTCCCCTTGGCGACCAACCTGTCGGCGAGGCGCCTGACCAACTCTGCATCATCGATGAGTGTCACGAACTGTTCATTCGAGGCGTCGTCGAGCAGGTTGATCCTGATGACGACGGCGTCGCCCTCAGCCGATGCGAGCTGGGAGCGGTGGAATCGCAGATTCGGAAACTGCGAAGTCAATTCGTCGAACGTCTTTCCCGTCCGACTCTCGAGCGCCGAACGGGAGACATACACCGACACAGACCACACGTCGATATCCCGGTCCTCGATGAATGGGTTCTCGACGTGGAGAACTTCCATCGGTCCGATATTGAGCGTGAACAACCGTCGCCCTCGATCGGTGGCCGGCAGACAACTCAGCGTCCATCGCTCGACTTCACCGGAGGCCGGATCGTCGAAGGCCAGGTCCAGATACAACGCGACGAGGTCGAGGCAGATGATCAGTACGTCCTCGTCGCTCGCGAGTTCGCGGAAGTTCTCCTCGGATGCCGAGGGATACTCGTTCTCGCTGTTGCCGTGACCGGTACTCACTCGGCGCTACCACCTTGTTCTGCTCGTAGAGACCAGCAGAACTGTATAGACGCCGCTATCGATTCTGACGGAACGTCACGCGAGCGCGACCACCAGGAGGACGAACGCGCCGACGAGAACGCCGACCCGCGCGTAGTGGTAGCGATCCCACTTGCCGACCTGGTCCTGCCAGTCGTCCGGCGCTCCCCCGCCTGCCCACGCGGCCACGCGATTGTTGATCGGCACGAGCAGCACAACGGACATCACCACGCTGAGCACCAGCAGGGCCGTCGCCACGATCACCAGCGATGCGCGCGGCTCGCCCCACGCGAGGATCGACCACAGCACTCCGAGAATTGTCGACCCGATGTACCAGAACGGCATGACGCGACCGAGCACGCGGGCGCCGTCACTGCGTGCGATGAGTGCGCCGTCGCCCGGGAGCCGCGCAAGCATCGGGTTCACGAACACCGCGACCGCGAACTCCACCCCCACCAGCAAACCGACGACGACAACCGTGACGACGGAAACCGTGTCCAACATGGGGACCTCCAGTACCTAGCAGTGCTAGTTCTTCTGTCGATGACAACACTAGCACTGATCCAAGAACTAGCAATGCTAGAATTCGACAATGCCGGTCAACGAACGCAGAGCCCGCGACAGAGCCGCCCGTCACCGCCTGATCATCTCGACCGCCCGCCGGCTCGCCGAGGACGAAGGCTGGGGCGCGGTCACCACCCGGCGGCTGGCCGAGCAGATCGAATACAGCCAGCCCGTGCTCTACAGCCACTTCCGCGGCAAGGACGAGATCGTGACAGCGGTCGCGCTGGACGGATTCACCCAGCTCGGAGCCGAACTCACCGAAGCCGTCCGCAAAGAGCCCGGGGCACGCACGCTGGCGACCACCTACCTCGCTTTCGCACAGGCCCACCCCGCCGTGTACGAGGCGATGTTCGAGCTCACCACCGATCTGCAGTTCGCCGACGCCGAAACTCCCGCACCGCTGCGCGACGCGTTCCAGGTCCTGCTCGACACTCTGCGACCTCTGTCCGGCGCGGTCGATCCGGAGCTGTTCACCGAGGTCTTCTGGGCCGCCCTGCACGGCCTCGTCGGCCTCACCCGCTCGGGCCGCATCCCCGCGCAGGACACATCCCGGCGCATCGACGTGCTCGTGGAACGCTTCGCCGGAGCATGAACGATGCCCTCGCCGGGGATGGCTCACCCGCGCGCCGAGTACCCTCGGTACCCGTGTCTGCCCCTTCCGTCCTCGACGATGCCCCGATCGAATCGTCCTCGCGCACATTCAAGCGTGCGTTCAAGGACCTTCGCGAAGGTTTCAACCATCGTGAGCTGTGGCTCCACCTCGGATGGCAGGACATCAAGCAGAGATACCGGCGGTCGGTACTCGGCCCGTTCTGGATCACGATCGCGACCGCGGTGTCCGCGGTCGCGATGGGTCTGCTCTACGGCACGCTGTTCAACCTCGACCTCGCCGAGTTCCTGCCGTACGTCACGCTGGGCTTCATCATCTGGAACCTGATCCAGGGATCCATCCTCGAGGGCGCGGACGTGTTCATGTCCAACGAGGGCCTGATCAAACAGCTGCCGACGCCGCTGAGCGTGCACGTGTATCGGCTGGTGTGGCGGCAGATGATCTTGTTCGCCCACAACATCGTCATCTACTTCGTCATCCTGATCATCTATCCGCAGCCGTTGAAGTGGACGGCGGTCTTCGCGATCCCCGCCCTCGCCCTGATCGCGATCAACGCGGTGTGGGTGTCGCTGGTGTTCGGCATCCTGGCGACCCGCTACCGCGACATCGCGCCGCTGCTCGGCAGCCTCGTGCAGCTGCTGTTCTTCATGACGCCGATCATCTGGACGGAGAAGACCCTCCAGGGCACCGGCAACGAGGGCCGCGCCCGGATCGCCGAGATCAACCCGCTGTACCACTTCCTCGACATCGTGCGCACGCCGCTGCTCGGCGGCGACCAGCAGCTCTACCACTGGCTGATCGTGCTGGGTGTGACCGTCGTCGGCTGGGCGTTGGCGCTGGTCGTACTGCGCAACTACCGCTCGCGCGTCGCCTACTGGGTCTGAGTGCACCCGCGGTGAACGTCACCGCACGAAACGGATCACCTGGCTGACGTCGAACTGCCGGCGGTCGTCGATCCGGAACCCGGCCTGCACGAGCCCGGCGTACTCCGGCGTCGACTCGAACCGGTGCGGCGGGAGCGTCCACCACTGGTTCGACGTGTGGTAGATCCGCTGCTCGGTCGTCCGCTCGGCGTCCGCGAAGAACCACACCACCTCGCACGTGGACAGCTGCCCCGCGACCGCCGGGAACGGCAGGTTCTCGTCCCACAGCCAGCCCTCCGCGGCGGCGGTCCGTCCCAGGCCCAGGTCACGGGTGCCCGCGAAGGTCTCCGGCCGGGCCGTGATCACCAGACGCTGCGACGCCGGATTCCACGCGGCGCCCCCGAACAGCACGCAGTCACCGGGCGCCAGCCGACCGGCGACGTCGTGATTGACCGTGCTGAAGTCCATGCCGCTCGGGTCGGACCACTGGCCGCGCTGCGCGACGAACGACGGCACGGACAGCAGCACCAGCGCACCGGTGACGGCGACACTCGCCCACGTCCGGACGGCCACGGCCGCGACGGCAGCGGCACCGATCAGCGCGACCGCCGGGGTCGTGAACGTCAGGTACCGGTCCAGGTAGACCGGGGACGCGACGAGCGAGTACGTCACGAGCATCGCCATCGGCACGACGATCCACGGCACGGCTACCACGAGAACACCGTGTCGCCGTACCCGCGTGCGTCGTAGTAGAGCCGCCACGAGCCCCACGACGATCAACACCGTGAACGCCACCGCGAACCAGGGGGCGCCCACGAACCACTGGTACTCCCAGGCGATCCGCGGCAGGTTCCGGTCGATCGGCGGAATCCACGTGGTCTGCCCGGCCTGGGCGAACGCCTCCGCCACGAGCGGGACGGCCACAGCCGAGCCCGCGACGACCGCCCCCAGCCACGCGAGCCCGCGACGCCGCAGGTCGCCCCGCAGCGCCAGGGTGATCAGGTGGGCCGGTACCAGCGCGATCGCGTACACGAACAGCACCACCGACAGCGCCAGCACGGCGGCGTAGAGCAGCCACCATCGGACCCGGCCGGACTCGCACCCTACGATGAGCAGCACGGTCAGCCACACGGCGGCGGCCGCGGACGGGGCGTAGCTGCGGGCCTCGACCGCAGCCCACGTCACGCGCGGGAGCACGAGGAAGACGACACCCGCGATCACGCCCAGCCGTCGGCCGCCGAGTTTCCGGCCCAGCACGACGACGCCGCCGGCCGCCGCGCCCACGGCCAGGACGCTCGGCACCCGTGCCGAGAACTCCGAGGCCCCGAACACGGCGAACCAGTACCGCATCGCCACGTAGTAGAGGCCGTGGACGACGTCGACGTTGCCGAGCACCCGGTCCAGGTCGACGCGGGAGCGCTGCGCCACCGACAGGGTGGCAAGCTCGTCGTACCAGAAGGAGGGCCGCCACGACCCCCACGCTGCGACGATCGAACCCAGCAGTGCGACGAGGACAGCGTCCCGCGCGCCCGCCGTGGTCCGATCGGCCATGGGCTACTGCCCGTACAGGCGGGCCCAGTTCTCGCGGCTGGTGAGCTGCGGCGCGGCTTCGCGATACCGCAGGGACACCGCAGGCGTCTCCTTCTTCAGCGCCTGCAGCGCGCTCATACCGCGCCGGAGCAGTTCGACGGCCCGCTTCTTGTCCCGCTTGCGCACGCGGACACCTTCCTGGGAGGCGTCGGTGACCACGGCGTGCGAGAACAGCGAGACGTGCCACCAGTGCGCGTCCGACGACGGGATCGCGACCGGATCGGCCGGAAGAGTGCCACGCCACTGGTTGAGGGCGCGCTTGGCCAGCACCGCCCATTCGAGGCTCTTGCGCGGGAACGGTCCGGCCGGGGTGATGAACATGTCGGCCGCACGCAGGTCCGGCACGTTGTTCGCGTTGTGGCGGATGGTCTCCCCGTACTCCGCGCGCTCACGACGGATGGCGGCCGCGGCCTCCATTCCCCCATCGCGCAGGAATTCCGGTCCTCGCAGGAAGTCCTCGATGGCCTTGATCAGGGTGAACGCCATGCCGTACTGCATGGAGACGAGGTAGCGGAACAGGTCGGTCCGCAGCTGCTTGGCCAGTGCCTTGCCGTCGAGTTCGGTGTGCAGCGCGGCGGTGATCATGGCGTTGCGGAGGTTGAAGTAGCGATGCCACTCGTCCCAGTCCTTCCACGCGAAATCCGCGTGCCACACCGCGGCGCCGGGCAGCGTGACGGTCGCGACACCGTTCGCCCGCGAGCGGTAGCCGTACTCGATGTCGTCCCACTGGAAGAACAACGGCAGCGGGTAGCCGACCTTCTCGACGACCTCCGACGGGATCAGGCACGACCACCAGCCGTTGTAACCGGCGTCGACGCGGATCTCCTGCTGCTTCTTGAGCGTGCTCTTGTCCGCGAACGCGTTCTGCACCTCGATACCGGCCTGGAGACGCTGCAGGTCCGCGACCTCGGCACCGACGTGGACCCGGTCGGGATGCAGCAGGTACAGCATCTGCGCGCCGACGATCGCGGGTTCGACGGTGCAGTTCGCGAACGTGTTGAGCCGGACCACCGCCTCCGGTTCGCACAGGACGTCGTCGTCCATGAACACGATGTTGGCCCCGGGATTGCGCGACGCCCCGGCGACCTCGTACAGGCCACGGGTGAATCCGCCGGCACCGCCCAGGTTGGGCTGCGTGATGTAGACGAGCCGGTCGCCGAGTTCGGAGGCGACGCGCCGGAACTCCGGCCGGGTCTCCACCCGGTCGTTGCCCTGGTCGACCACCTGGATCGACTGCACGTCGGCCATCGCCGTCGGGTCGTTCGCCATGGCGGCCAGCGTGGCCGCGCAGTCGTCGGCGCGGTTGAAGGTGCAGATGACGACCGCGGCCTTGCGCAGGGTCTTCGGTGTGGGCACCGTCCACCGGGCGTTCTCGACGACCAGCTCACCGGAGCCGGTGGAGATCCGCGCGAACAGGGCACCACCGTCGACGAACCGGTCGATCGGGGTGGACACCGTCACCGTGGTGGGCGCGCCCTTCGACGACAGGGGGGTGGTGGCGACGATCCGTCGCCGGCCCAGGGTGTCGGTGGCGACCAGTTCGATGCGGCCGTCGCCGTCGATCTCGGCTTCGAACGCGACCTCGGTGACCGCGGTCCAGCGCTGCCAGTAGCTGGCGGGGAACCGGCCGAAGTAGGTGTCCGTTTCGATACGGCTCCGGCGGCCGAGGCGCACGCGGGTCCGCTCGCGGTCCACGGTCCCCTTGACGGTGACGTACATGTCGTCGCTGACCAGCGGGGACGGCCCCGCAAACAGCGCTCGCTGAGCGGTCTGCCGGGCGGCAGGACGCTCGAGGACGGACGAACCGTCGGCCGCGTCGCCGACCCCTCCTGTCGGTTCGATCGCAGCGATTTCGGCTTTGTCCATTCCGTCCGAATACCTTTCAGAGCCTTGCTCTCAGAGCCTTGTCTTCCCCCAGGACACAACTTGTCCAAGGCTACCAACGTGCCTGGCAGCGGCAGACCGGACCGCGAATCGCCGCCCGCCGGGTCGGGCATTTCCCGAGAACCCCCGCGTTATTCTGAGCCTCTGGCCAGCCCCGTCCGACCCCTGGAGCACATGTGACGTCCGCCGTCGAGCTCACGACGCGACGGCAGCGGTGGCTCTGGGGCACCGTGGTGACGGCGATGGTGACGGTCACCTACCTGGTGATCCTGGCGGCCGACGATCGGTGGTTCTACACCGACGACACCGAATCGGGTGCGGTACCGAACTGGATCTTCCTCGGCAGGATCCTGCGGACCGGGCAGTTCCCGAGTCTCGTGCCCGAACAGTGGATGGCGGGCAACTACCCGGTCGAGGGTCAGGGCGGGCTCTGGAATCCGCCGCAGATGCTCGTCAACCTGATCTCACCGTCGGTCGACAACATGGTGCTGCTCGCGACGGGTGTGAAGTGGGCGTTCTCCGTCCTGCTGGCGCTCGGCGTGTACCGGATCTGCCTGGAGTACGGCGCCCGCGCGCCCTGGGCCGCGGTGGCCGGCGCCGCGGTTCCCTTCACCGGATTCGCGCTGTTCTTCGACCAGGCGACCTGGGTCACGGCCCTCACCGGCTCCGCCTGGGTGGCCCAGGCGTGGGCGAGTTCGCTGCGCTACCTGCGCGGCCGATCCGGTCCCCTGCCGGCATTCGTCTTCCTCTATCTCGCGATCAGCGTCGGCTACGTCTTTCCCGCTCTCGTCGCCGGGATCCTCACCGGCTGCCTCGTGATCGGCGAACGCATCCATCGGCGGTCGTGGCGGCCGTCGCTGAAACTGGCGATCGTCGCCGCCTGCGCCGCCGCGGGCGGACTGATCACCTATCTGCCCGGGGTTCTGTCCAGCTCCGTGACCTGGCGTTCCGACCAGGGTTTCCAGAACGACAACTTCCTCACGGCACCCTGGTCGGACACCCTCAACTCCGGCATTCCCTCGGCGTTGCCCGCCATCGAAGCCTGGTTCGGGGAAGTGCAGCCGTTCCCCGTCACCTACATCGCCTGGTTCGCCGTCCCGGCGCTCGCCTTCGTGGACTGGAAAGCCGTGCACCGCTCGGTGCGCAGCCTCGCGGGCGCGCTGATCTTCCTCGCCGCGATGCTGATCGCGACCGCGGGACCCAGCGTGATGGGGCCGTTGCGCTGGCCGGCGCGGCTGCTGCCGATGTTCGCCCTCGCGGCACTCGTCGTGGTGTGCGTGCTGGTCAGCCGCCACGGCACGCTCCGCAACCTCCCGGCCCGAGCGGGCGCGGCGGCCACGCTCGTGCTGGTGATGACGCTGCGCTCCGGGTCCTCGTCCCCGGAGTTCATGAATCGTCACGTGCTCTGGGCCGCCGCCGTCCTCCTCGTCGGGGCCCTCGTCCTGTGGACCGCGCGCCACGCCGGCGAGTGGGTGGTGACGACGATCTTGCTGCTCTCGGCCCTGCCGGTCGTGTACTTCCAGGTGGCGTCGACGACCCCGCACCCGCTCGCGTGGGATCTGCCGGCCCGGCAGTCGGTCGCGAAGGCGAACTTCCCGGACCGGCCGGGGACCACGCTGCAACTCGGCGACCGCACCCTGGTGCTGTCGTGGACGGCGAACCCGGAGGGCGTCTATCGGTCCCTCGTGTTCGGCAACTTCGCCAAGTCCCTCGACGAGACCTACGTCAACGCCTACACCCCCATCGGCTTCGAGGAATTCGCCTTCCACCTGTGCATGCGGCACGACGGATCGAGTTGCGCCGACGCGTTCGCCGCAGCCTTCGCCACCGAGCCGAGCACCGGCCGGACCTACGTGGACCTCATGCTCGTGGATCGGGTGGTGCTCCAGCGCCGGCAGTACCCGGACGCCGACTCGGAGCCGGCACCGCCCGGCTGGCGGTGGGTGCAGTCCCCGCCCGGGTCCGCGGATGCCGTCGACGCGGTGATCCTCGAGCGGATCGACGGGCCGATCAGCGGCCGGAACGGGCGCATCTCCTTCACCGAGGGAGTCACCGCGACCTCGGTGGTCGAGGACTACGCGACGAGCCGGGTCCGCGTCGATTCGGCAGACGGCGGTCGCGTCGTCTTCGCCCGCCTGAACTGGCCCGGCTACACGGTCACGCTGGACGGCCGGCCGCTGGAAGCGCGGTCGGTGGACGAGATGTTCCTGGCCGTGGACATTCCCGCCGGCACCGAGGCCGGGGACCTCGTCGTGAGGTGGACCCCGCCGGGACAGGGAATCGGATTCGTCGGACTGGGCCTGGGCATCGCCGGCGCCGCGGTCATGGAACTGCTGTACCTGCGGGACCGGCGGAAGACCCGGAAGGAACACGCGGAAGAAGCCCAGGCGCGGGTCGCGGCCGCTACCGGGTAGTGGCCGCTACAGGGGGGTGAGACGCGACCGGAACAGGGTGTAGAACACCCGCCGCTGCAGCGCGGAGAGTTCGGCGCGACGATTTCCTTGCCACACGTCGGCCGCCCGCAGCCCGCCGGGCAGCTGTTCGGCCACCCACCGGTGATAGGCCTTCGCCTGCCGGGCCTGCTCGGCGACGAGCGCCACGCTCCACTGACCGGCGCTGACCCGGAACCCGCCGACGACCTGCCGCAGCGCGTACAGATCGCCGTGGAACAGCACCTTCGAGTAGGAGGCCATGTCGATGAGGTACGGGAAGCGGCCGTCCCATCCGCCGGCCCGTTCGAGAACGTCGCGCCGCATCGTCACGCACATGGGCTCACCGAACACGTTGGTGCCGAGCCGCACCGTGCGCCGGATCGCCTCGGCACCCGGCACCAGGCCCGACAGTCCCTGGAGCCCGCGTCCGGCGATCATCTTCTCGCCGCGCGCGTCGAGAATGTCCCGCTGCGACGCCACCGCCACCGCCGACGGATGCGCATCCAGCGCCGCCACCTGGGCCGAGAGGGCACCCGGATAGAGCAGGTCGTCGCCGCACACCAGCTTGACGTACTCCCCCGTGGCCTCGGCGGTCACGCGCTGCCAATTCCGGGGAGCGCCGCCGCCCGCGGGGGTCGACAGCAGGGTCACGCGCGCGTCGTCCTCGTATTTGCGGAGCAGGTCGGCGGTGCCGTCGGGGGAACTGTGGTCGGCGATGATCAGCTCGAAATCCCCGAAGTCCTGGGCGAGCACGGACTCGACCGTGGCCTCGATGAACGGCGCGTTGTTGTAGGCCGGAATCACGACGGAGAGTTTCGGCCTCGTCACTGCTCATCCCGTTCTCTGTGGGGCCCGCGCGGGCAGGCCGGTGGACGGCGACACCGTACATCGGTACGGTTCGTGCCCGGAAACTGCCCCACCCGACGTATAAACTGCCGAATTGTGAGCAGCGACAACCCGGCGCCGACGGGCACGCCACACCGCGTGTCGATTGTCGTGCCGGTCTACCAGGGCGAACACACCCTCGGTACGTTGCTCGAGCAGATCGTTCCGTGGACCGAGGTCACGCTGACCCCCGGCGGTCGACCCATGGTCGTCGAGGAGGTCCTGCTCGTCCACGACAACGGCCCCGACGACTCGGCTCGTGTCATCCGCGAACTGTCCACGAAGTACCCGTTCGTCGCGGGGGTGTGGCTCAGCCGGAACTTCGGCCAGCATCCGGCGACCCTCGCGGGCATGGCGTCGAGCGGCGGCGAGTGGATCGTCACGCTCGACGAGGACGGCCAGCACGACCCGGCCGCGATCGGTGGCCTGCTCGACACCGCGCTCGACGAGGGCGCGACCGTCGTGTACGCGAAACCGACGAATCCGGCGCCGCACGGCGCGCTGCGGAACGCGGCGTCCCGGGGATCCAAGTGGTTCCTGTCCCGGGCGCTGGCCGTGTCCGACAGCACCGACTATCAGAGTTTCCGCCTGGTGCTGGGCGAGGTGGGACGGTCCCTCGCTGCCTACGCGGGGTCGGAGGCCTACCTCGACGTCGCGCTCGGCTGGATCGCGGGGAAGGTGACCACCAGCCCGGTCGAGCTGCGCGAAGAGCAAGGTCGGGCTTCCGGCTACCGGCTGCGCACCCTGCTCTCGCATTTCTGGCGGATGGTGCTGTCGAGCGGAACCAAGGGCCTGCGCATGGTGAGCCTGCTCGGCGTGGTCCTGGCCACCGGCGGTTTCCTGTGGGCGGTGTGGGTACTGGTGTCCTCCCTGTTCTTCGGCAACCGCATCCCGGTGCAGGGCTGGGCGTCGACGACGGTCATCCTGCTGCTCGGATTCGGGGCCGTGCTGTTCTCCCTCGGGGTGATCGCCGAGTACGTCGGGGTGGCGGTGAAGACGGCGATGGGCAAGCCGCCCTATCTGATCGTCAGCGATCCCGAGGCCGGCCCGCTGGGCCGCACCCAGCGCTATCCCGACCTCGAATCCTTCCGGAGCGGGTAACCGTGCCGGCACCGACCTGGGTCGTCGGAAGCGGAGGACTGCTCGGTTCGTGGGTGACCCGCGAATTGCGTCGCCGCGACGTCCCGGTGACGACGAGCACGGTGCCGTGGGAAGAGTCGGAGCAGGCCCGATCCGTGCTGCTGGCCGATGCGGACCGGTTCGTCCGGAGCACCCGGGGCGGACGGTGGCGGGTCGCGTGGTGCGCCGGTGCGGGCGTGAACGGGACGACTCCGGAAGCCTTCGCGGCCGAGAACGACCTGCTCCGCGACGTGCTCGACGGCCTCGCCCGCGCGTCCGGCGGCAGCGCCGAGAACGGGACGGTGTTCCACGCGTCGTCGGCGGGTGGGGTGTACGCGGCCGCGACGGGCGCGCCGCACTCCGAGCACACCCCCACGGCCCCGCTCGGTCCGTACGGACACGCCAAGCTGGCCGCCGAGGCCGTCATCGCGGATTTCGCCCGCGAGACCGGCGCGACCGCCGTGATCGGGCGCTTCGCGAACCTGTACGGGCCGGGCCAGAACCTGGACAAACCGCAGGGACTCATCTCGCACCTGTGCCGCGGCTATCTCACCGGGACGCCGGTCTCGATCTACGTCTCGATGGACACCCTGCGGGACTACCTGTTCGTCGCCGACGCGGGAGAAATGGTGGCCGACGCGCTGGACCGGGCGGAGGCCGAACCGGGCGGGGTCAGCATCAAGATCTTCGCGTCGGGCCGGTCGGTGACGATCGGCGCGATCCTCGGCGCCTGCCGCACGGTGTTCCGGCGTCGCCCCAATGTGGTGCTGGCGTCGTCGCCGCTCGCGTCGGTGCAGGGCCGGGACCTGCGGTTACGGTCGGTGGTGTGGCCGGAGCTGGACCGTCGCAGCCATCGGCCGCTGCCGGCCGGGATCGCCGCGACGCTGGAGTCGACGCGACGCGCGATGGGTCAGTCGGCGCGGCCGAGTGTGCGCTCGCCGGAGCGGGCGTAGGCCTGTTCGGTCGCGTCCTTCTGCGGACGCCACCAGTCCTCGTGGCTGCGGTACCAGTCGATGGTTGCGGCCAGACCCTCGCGGAAGTTGCGGTAGCGCGGTTCCCAGCCGAGTTCGGTGCGCAGCCGGGTCGCGTCGATGGCGTAGCGCAGGTCGTGGCCGGGCCGGTCGGTGACGAAATCGAAGTCGGTACGGTCCTTGCCGCACAGCTCGAGCACGGTCTCGACGACGGTGCGGTTGTTCGTCTCCCCGTCCGCTCCGATCAGGTAGGTCTGCCCGATCTCGCCCTTGTCGATGATCGTCCACACCGCGCGGTTGTGGTCGTCGACGTGGATCCAGTCCCGCACGTTCTCCCCGGTGCCGTACAGCTTGGGCCGGACGCCGTCGATGACGTTGGTGATCTGCCGCGGAATGAACTTCTCCACGTGCTGATAGGGCCCGTAGTTGTTCGAGCAGTTCGAGATGGTCGCGGCCACCCCGAACGAGCGCACCCACGCCCGGACCAGCAGGTCCGAGCCCGCCTTGGTAGAGGAGTACGGGCTCGACGGGTTGTAGGCGGTGGCCTCGGTGAACCGCGCCGGGTCGTCGAGTTCGAGGTCGCCGTACACCTCGTCGGTGGAGATGTGGTGGTAGCGCACCGAGTGCCGGCGCACCGCCTCGAGCAGGGTGAACGTGCCGATCAGATTGGTCTGCACGAACGGCGACGGATCGGCGAGGGAGTTGTCGTTGTGCGATTCGGCGGCGAAGTGCACCACCAGGTCCGACTCGGCCACCAGCGCATCCACGAGGTCCGCGTCGGCGACGTCGCCCTGCACGAAACGGATCCGGTCGGCGACCGGGTCAAGGGAGGCGCGGTTGCCGGCGTAGGTGAGCTTGTCGAGCACCGTCACCTGCGCGTCGGGGCGTTCGGCGACGGTTTGGTGCACGAAGTTCGCGCCGATGAATCCGGCACCGCCGGTGACGAGCAGCCGCATGCGGCAACCCTACCGGGGGCGCGCTCGTTGGTTCGCGTCCGCCCCGGGATGGGAGACTGTCCCTCATGCGCGGAATCATTCTCGCCGGCGGCACCGGGTCTCGGCTCCATCCGATCACGCTGGGAGTGAGCAAGCAGCTCGTTCCGGTCTACGACAAACCGATGATCTACTACCCGCTGTCGACGCTGATGCTCGCCGGGATCCGCGACATCCTGATCATCACGACCCCCGAGGATGCGCCGCAGTTCCAGCGGCTGCTCGGCGACGGCTCCCGCTACGGGGTGAACCTGACCTACAAGGTCCAGCCGGAACCGAATGGCCTGGCCCAGGCGTTCGTCCTCGGCGCCGACCACATCGGCAACGGCGGCGCCGCCCTGGTCCTCGGCGACAACATCTTCTACGGCCCCCGGCTCGGCACCCAGCTCACCCGCTTCGCCGACCTCGACGGCGGTGCGGTGTTCGCCTACCGCGTCTCCGACCCCAGTGCCTACGGCGTGATCGAGTTCGACGCCGACGGCCGGGCGCTGTCGCTCGAGGAGAAGCCCGCCACCCCGAAGTCGAACTTCGCGGTTCCGGGTCTGTACTTCTACGACAACGACGTCGTCGAGATCGCCCGCGGCCTGCGTCCGTCGGACCGCGGCGAATACGAGATCACCGACATCAACCGCACCTACCTCGAGGCCGGCCGGCTCCAGGTCGAGGTACTCCCCCGCGGCACCGCCTGGCTCGACACCGGCACCTTCGACTCACTGCTCGACGCCGGCAACTTCGTCCGTACCATCGAGCAACGCCAGGGCCTCAAGATCGGCGCCCCCGAAGAAGTCGCGTGGCGACTCGGTTTCATCACCGACGACGACCTGCGCGCCCTGGCCGCGCCGCTGGTCAAGTCCGGCTACGGCAGCTATCTGCTCGACCTGCTCGACCGGGAAGGAAACTGACGGTGCACTACCGCGAACTGAAGATCCCCGGGGCCTGGGAGATCACCCCTCGCCAGTTCGGCGACGACCGCGGCGTGTTCTACGAGTGGTTCAAGCAACCCACCTTCACCGACGCCGCCGGTCGCCCACTCGAGCTGGCGCAGGCCAACTGCTCGGTCTCCGCCGCCGGGGTGCTGCGCGGCATCCACTACGCCGACGTCCCGCCGGGCCAGGCAAAATACGTCACCTGCGTCGCCGGGGCGGTGCTCGACGTCGCCGTCGACCTGCGCGTCGGCTCCCCCACCTTCGGACAGTGGGACGCGGTCCTGCTCGACGACGTCGACCGCCGCGCGATCTTCCTGACCGAAGGTCTCGGCCACGCCTTCTGCTCCCTCGCCGACGGCTCGACCGTCGCCTACCTGTGCTCGACCACCTACAACCCCGAGCGCGAACACGAGATCAACCCCTTCGACCCGCAGATCGGCATCGACTGGCCCACCACGGGCCGCGACGGACAACCGCTGCGCTACGAACTCTCGGCGAAGGACCAGGCGGCCCCGTCGCTGGCCGACGCGGTCGCGGCGGGTTCGCTGCCGCGGTTCCAGGGGTGAGTGCGAAGCCGGTGTCCGCTCCCGATCCTGTCCGCGCACCCGGCGGGATGTCGGGGGCGCCCGGCCCGCTCATGCGCCTGTTCCGGAACCAGGCGGTGGCGTTTTTGCTGGTCGGCGCGTTCAACACCGCGCTGGGCACCGCGTGGTTCATCGTCTGGCAGCTCGCCGTCGGCGACACCCTCGGTTACCACTTCGCGATCGTCGCGGGCTACGCGTCGAACGTCCTGTGTGCCTTCTCGACCTACCGCTACCTGGTGTTCCGGGTGCGCGGACACGTGCTGCGGGACCTGTGGCGGTTCGTGACGGTCAACCTGAGCGCGTTCCTGCTGAACCTCGCCCTGATGACCGTGGCCGTCTCGGTGCTCGGGTTCCCGCCGATCCCGTCGCAGATCGTGATCACCCTCGTGACCGCGACCGCGAGTTTCTTCGGCTACCGGGACTTCTCCTTCCGCCGGGCCAAGCGCGGCTGAGCGGCAGGGCCGACTGCCGGCCGATCAGCGGATGCGGAAGATCACCGCGCGCTGCACCACGAAGTTGATCACCGTCGCCGTGCCCTGCGCGACGACGAACGCGAACGGGATACGCCACCACTGGTCGGGCAGCGACTCGTTGAGCAGACGGTTGATCCCGACCTGCGCGAGGAACGTGACCGCGTACAGGATCACCACCGCGACGAACCGCGCGCGGCTCGGTTCCGCCTTGAACGTCCAGCGGCGGTTGATCAGGTAGGCGGTCGTCGTGCCGGCGACGAAGGAGATCGCCTTCGCGAGGTCGCGGGTGACGCCGAGCGCCATGAGCAGCACGTACAGGCCGTAGTCGACGATCGCCGACAGCCCGCCGGTGAGCACGAACCGCACGATCTGGGTCTTCAGGTCGAGAGCTTCGTCCGCGATGTTCTC
Organism: Rhodococcus sp. CX; assembly: GCF_015865005.1. Lineage (NCBI taxonomy): Bacteria > Bacillati > Actinomycetota > Actinomycetes > Mycobacteriales > Nocardiaceae > Rhodococcus > Rhodococcus sp. CX. Next base: position 30,059 of record NZ_JADZGH010000081.1, on the reverse strand, counting down.
GGTGACGGGAATCTCGACCGGCAGGGGTGCCCGGTGCTCGGGCTCGGACACGTCGTGGGTTTCGGGCACGACGTCGAGAATAACGCCCAGGTCACGCGAGCCTTGACCTCGAGCCGACTCGAGGTTGCACGATCGGGGCATGGCCGTCGAACTGAACCACACCATCGTCCACGCCAGCGACCGCGACGCCTCGGCCCGGTTCTTGGCCGACATCCTCGGGCTCGCCGCCCCGAAACCGTTCGGCCCGTTCCTGGTCGTGCAGGTCGACAACGACGTCTCGCTGGACTTCATGAGCGACAGCGGGCCCGTCCGGCCCCAGCACTACGCCTTCCTCGTCGGCGAATCCGACTTCGACGCGATCTTCGGACGCATCCGCGAACGCGGCCTCGAGTACTGGGCCGATCCGATGCACCGACGGTCCGGCGAAATCAATACGCACGACGGCGGGCGCGGCGTGTATTGGAACGATCCGGACGGTCACAGCCTCGAGATCATCACGCGACCGTACGGCGGGTGACAAACGGCATCTTGCGGACCTGCCCAGACGCGCGGGTAGCCTCTATGCCGATGTCCACGACAGCTGCAGAGCAGGCGACTGCGCCGCTCCCAACCCAGACCCGCACTCTGACCGGCTGGGGGCGCACTGCGCCGACCACCGCGGAAGTGCTGTCCACCCCCGACGTCGAGCTGATCGCCGCAGCGGTCGCCCGGGTCGCGGAGCAGAACGAGTCGAAGCCGGCGCACCTGCGTCGCGGCGTCATCGCCCGTGGCCTCGGCCGCTCCTACGGCGACCCCGCGCAGAACGCCGGTGGCCTCGTCGTCGACATGACGGCGCTGAACAAGATCCACACGATCGACCGGGACTCCCGGCTCGTCACCGTGGACGGGGGCGTGACCCTCGACCAGCTGATGAAGGCCGCGCTGCCGTTCGGCCTGTGGGTTCCGGTGCTGCCGGGCACCCGGCAGGTCACGATCGGTGGCGCCATCGGCTCCGACATCCACGGCAAGAACCACCACAGCGCG
>NZ_JADZGH010000081.1:11310-28867 GCF_015865005.1 Rhodococcus sp. CX | reverse complement strand
GTCGGCGGCATGGGCCTGACCGGCATCATCCTGCGCGCGACCATCGAGATGACGCCGACCGAGACGGCGTACTTCATCGCCGACAGCGTGCGCACCTCGGGTCTCGACGAGACGATCGCCCTCCACAGCGACGGCTCCGAGGACAACTACGACTACTCGAGCGCGTGGTTCGACGCGATCTCGGCGCCGCCGAAGCTCGGCCGTGCCGCCGTGTCGCGCGGTTCGCTGGCCAAGCTCGATCAGTTGCCGAAGAAGCTGCAGAAGGATCCGCTGCGGTTCAACGCGCCGACCCTGCTGACACTCCCCGACGTCTTCCCGAACGGTCTGGCGAACAAGTTCGACTTCAGCATCGTCGGCGAGCTGTACTACCGGAAGACGAAGAACGCCACCGGCCAGGTCCAGAATCTGACGCAGTTCTACCACCCGCTCGACCTCTTCGGTGAGTGGAACCGCGCCTACGGTTCCAAGGGCTTCCTGCAGTACCAGTTCGTGGTGCCGCCCGAGGCCGTCGACGAGTTCAAGCGCATCATCGTCGACATTCAGAAGTCCGGGCACTACTCGTTCCTCAACGTGTTCAAGCTGTTCGGTGAGGGCAACAAGGCGCCGCTGAGCTTCCCGATGAAGGGCTGGAACATCTGCGTCGACTTCCCGATCAAGGCGGGCCTGAACGAGTTCGTGACCGAGCTCGACAAGCGCGTCCTCGAATTCGGGGGTCGTCTCTACACGGCGAAGGATTCGCGCACCACCGCCGAGACGTTCCACGCGATGTACCCGCGCATCGGCGAGTGGCTCAAGGTCCGCCGCTCGGTCGACCCCACCAACGTCTTCGCCTCCGATATGTCCAGAAGGTTGGAACTCCACTGATGATCAATGCCGTCGGCAACCCCCAGACCCTGCTGCTGCTCGGTGGCACCTCCGAGATCGGCCTGGCCATCGTGGAGGAGTACCTGCGCAAGGCACCGGCCCGCGTCGTGCTCGCGGCGCTGCCGAACGATCCGCTGCGCGAGTCCGCGGTCGCCCAGGTGAAGGCCGCGGGCGCGACGAAGGTCGACCTGGTCGACTTCGACGCCCTCGACACCGAGAGCCACCCGAAGGTGATCGACGAGGCGTGGGCGGGTGGCGATGTCGACATCGCGATCGTCGCGTTCGCGCTCGACGGCGACCCCGAGGAGCTGTGGCAGAACCAGCGCAAGGCCGTGCTCGTCGCGAACGTCAACTACACCGCGTCCGTGTCGGTCGGTGTGCTGGTCGGCGAGAAGATGAAGGCGCAGGGTTTCGGCCGGATCATCGCGATGTCGTCGGTGGCCGGTGAGCGCGTCAAGCGCGCCAACTTCGTGTACGGCTCGACGAAGGCCGGTCTCGACGGCTTCTACCTCGGTCTCGGTGAGGCGCTCGCCCCGTTCGGGCCGAAGGTCACCGTGGTGCGACCGGGCATGGTGCGCACCAAGTTCAGCGCCCACGTCAAGGAAGCGCCCCTCACCGTGAACAAGGAGGACGTGGCCGCGCTGGCCGTCGCCGCGTCCGACAAGGGCAAGGAAATCGTGTGGGCGCCGGGGCCGTTCCGCTTCGTGATGGTCGTGCTGCGGCACATCCCGCGCGCGATCTTCCGTAAGCTGCCGGTCTAGAGTTCTTTTCACCGCTGCCCCGCCGGGTTCGATATCCGGCGGGGCGGTCGCGTCTCTACTGCAGGTAGCCGACTCCGGTCGAGAATCCGTCGTTCAGCCCGTAACAGGCGTGGTTGACGTAACCTTCGTTGGTGAAGACGCCGTTCACGTCGCCGCTTTGACCTGGTGCGTTCGACGCGTAGCCGACGCCCGGTTGCCCGACGATGACGCACTGATAGGACTCGACGCCTTCGTTGTCGGACAAATTCCCGTCGATGGGGCCTCCGGGAGGTCCCGGCAGGATCACCGGGTCTGCCGCTGCCTGTGCGGCCCCGGCCACGAGGAGCGGTGCTGCCACGAGTGCAGCGAACAACGCGCGCACGGATGTTCGTCTCATGAGTCCAGCCTTCCGTTCGACTTCACCCGGTGTTTCCGGGCGACCCCCTGACGCGATGGCGGACATGCTCCTGCCGGTGGCGTGTCCGGCCACCGTCGCTTCCATCCAGCATGCAAGGTCAGGTGGGCTCGAGGCCAGCGTTGGCACTACTCGAATCTGCGGTTGCCGCGCCGCGGGCGGCACCACGCGTCCCCCTATGCTCGGATGGTGCTCACCGCTTCCGAAGTAGCCCCCGCACGCCGCGTCGTCTCGGCGCTCACGCAGTTCGCGTGCGCCGCAGTCGTCGCCGCAGTGGTCGCCGCGGTCGGACTGTTCGCGTTCGCGCGGGTGCAGTGGCCGACGTTCAATTCGTCGAACGTGACGCAGGCGATCACGACGGTGCTGCAGGTCGCGGCGCTGGCGGTGCTCGCGGTGTCGGTGTGGATGCTGCGGCGGCGCCGGTGGCCGTGGGTGGCGCGGGTGCTGTCGTGGGCCGGGCTGTCGGGCCTGGTGACGGCGACGCTGGGGATGCCGCTTGCCGCGACGAAGCTGTATCTGCACGGCGTCTCCGTCGACCAGGAGTTCCGCACCGAGTACCTGACGCGGTTCACGGATTCGGCAGCGCTGCACGACATGACGTACGCGGATCTGCCGCCGTTCTATCCGGCGGGCTGGTTCTGGGTGGGCGGTCGCGTCGCGAACGTGCTCGGCATGGACGGCTGGGAGGCGTTCAAGCCGTACGCGATCGCGTCACTGGCGGTGACGGCGGCGGTGGCCGTCGTGCTGTGGTCGGAGCTGGTGCGGTCGGATCTGGCGGTGCTCGTCGCGACCGCGACGACCGCGATCGTGCTCGCCTACGGCTCCCCCGAACCGTACGGGGCGATCATCGCGCTGCTGCTGCCCGCCGCCCTGGTGCTGGCGTGGGGCGCTTTCGCGCCGGTGTGCCTTTCTGGCGGCCCTGACCGCCACAAAGGCACACCGCAAGGGACGCGGCAGGGATGGGGCGCCGTGCTGGGGACCGGCCTGTTCCTGGGCCTGGCCGCCACCTTCTACACCCTCTACCTGGGGCTGGCCGCGTTCGCAGTTGTGGTGATGGCCGTGGTGGCCGCGGCGCTCGCGTGGCGCGCGGCCGGCACGTGGCGGGCGGTAGTTCCCGTCGTCGTCCGCCTGGCCGTCATGGCTGCGATCGCGGTCGTGGTCGCGCTCATCGTGTGGCTACCGTTCCTGCTCGAGGTGCTCGGCGGTGCGCAACTCGCCGGGTCCGGCACGGCGACCCACTACCTGCCCGAAGCCGGTGCGCGCCTGCCGCTGCCGATGTTCCATGCCTCGCTCATCGGGTTGCTGTGCCTGCTCGGCACCGTGTGGCTCGTCGGCCGGGCATCGTCGTCGCGGCGGGCGCAGGCACTCGGGCTCGGTGTCGTCGCCGTATACCTGTGGTACCTCGCGTCTCTGGCGCTGACCGCCGTCGGCACCACGCTCCTGGCATTCCGGCTCGAGGTGATCCTGCTGGTGCTGCTCGGCGCCGCAGGCACTTTCGCGTTCGTCGACTTCACCCGCTGGATCGTGCTGGCCAGCAGCGACAATCCGCGGGTGCGCTGGTCCCTCGTCGCCGTCGGCGCGCTCGGCGCGGTCGCGTTCACCCAGAACATCCCGCAGGTCCTCGCCGGGGAGATCACCGTCGCCTACACCGACACCGACGGCAACGGCGAACGCGCCGACCAGCGACCGCCCGGCGCGGCGTCGTACTTCGCGGAAGTGGACGAGACCATCACCTCGCAGCTCGGCCGCGACCGCCACGACATCGTGGTCCTCACCGCCGACACCACCTTCCTCGCCTACTACCCGTACTACGGATTCCAGGCTCTCACTTCGCATTACGCGAATCCCCTCGCCGATTTCCCGGCACGAGCCGCGGCGATCGCCGAATGGTCGGAACTCGAGACCCCAGACGAACTGCTCGCCGCATGGGACGCCGCGCCGTGGCGGGCCCCCGACGCGGTGGTGTTCCGGCAGAACGCCGAAGGGTACACGCTCCGGCTGGCCGAAGACGTGTACCCGAACGACCCGAACGTGCGTCGCTACACGGTGACGTTCCCGAAGGCGCTGTTCGACGATCCGCGTTTCACGGTGACCGAGGTCGGCCCGTTCGTCGTGGTCACCCGCGCCGGATCGGCATGATCCGCCGGACCCCGAGGTCGCGCAGCCACAGGCCGCCCCACACGAAGATGCCGGTGTAGATCGGGAACAGGGTCGTGCTCACGATCGGCTGCTCGGTCAGCAGATTCGTCGCGACCGCGCCACCGAGATAGCCGGTGAGCAGCACGGCACCGAGGATCGAGGTCGCCGGAACCACGTACGCGACCAGGCACACGAGCAGCACGATGCCGAACACGCGGTTGAGGCTCGGATCGAATCCCAGGTCGGCCATGGCCTCCTGCACCTGGGACGTGTTGAGCACGTGGATCACCGAGTCGAAGAGCAAGAACAGCACGACGAGTCCGCTGACGATCAGCCCGGCGATCCGGGCGCCTTTCGACGGCGCAGCATCGGCGGGGGCGGTGCTCGTGAACGTAGAAGTCGAGGTCATGACGGTCTCCTGAGGTCGCATCAGTACGGTCGCGTGTACAGACCGGGCAGCGCACGGAAACTCATCGCGGTTGCGGTATCGTCCCGGGCAGGTCGTACGGGGGTGCGGCGGAATCGGGGGATTCGATGGGGGAAATTCTGTATGTGCCGACCCGTCGGCGCGACGGTTCAGGGCAGGTTCAGCTGGAGATGCGGGCACTGCCCGACGGCCGGTTGGCGTTGCCCGCGTACACCTCCCTCCCGGAATTGACCCGCTGCTGCGGCCCACGCCAGGCGTGGATGGGCGTCGACAGCGCCGGGTTGCAGGAAATCCATCGCACCACCGGCTACGACGTCGTCCTCCTCGACGGCAAACAGCCACCACCGCCACCTCCCTCGTTGGAAGACGAGTTCACGCAGCCACGCAGCTGGCTGCGCGACCCGCTCGGACGGGCGGAAACCTCGTGAGCATCGAAATCGGGGATCTCAACGCGGTGGCCCGGCACCTGGCCACCGGAGCCGACGGGATCAACGAACTCGGCTCCGAGAGTGCCGATCTGCCCGACGCCGGAGCATCCACCGCGCTGCTCGCGGAATCCCTGGGTGCGCTCGCGTCCGCGCTGGATCTGGCCGTGCGGTCGCTGGCCAACGCAGCCGATCTGACCCAGAACAATCTGCGCGACTACCAGGAACTCGAAGCACACAACACGCAGAACATCGCCCAGGGCGGTCAGCGGTGAGCATCGACACCCGGGTCTTCGGCGACCCCGCGACCTGCTACACCTGCGCCGACTCGCTCGCCGCTGTCGCTGCCGGCGTGAACCGGCAACTGGCGTCGGCTCGCGCGGGTCGCACCGAGTCGGAGCACGAGTTCATCGGCACCACCGGTGACGAGTTCCGACGACGCCTGGACAGCATCATCTCCGGGACCACCGAGGTCGCCGACCAAACCGACGCGATCGCCACCGCCCTGCGCACCTTCGCCGACCAGCTCGTCACCACGCGTGCCCGCATGACGCAGGCCGAAACGACCGCGGCGGAAGCAGGCCTGCCGGTGGAGTTCGGGATCGGCATCGGTGAACCGATCGAGATCGATCCGAATTCGTACGACCTTGCACCGCAGGTCCTTCGCGCCCGTCAGGTGGCGGCATACAACGCCGCACTCGAGCTCGTCGTCGAGGGTCGCGAAATCGAGGGCGTGGCGCACAGCAGGTTCGCGGAGGCGCTCCGCGGTCCGACAACGATCCTGAAAGATGCCGAGGCGCAGTGGGGTTGGCTCTTGGCGTTCGTCGTCACCGGATACATCGGGACCGCAGTCAACGAACTGTCGAAGTGGAGACCGATCGCGGCGAAACAGGCATCGTTGGTGTCCCGGTTCGGTGAACTCGCAGCGGAAGCCGCCCGACTGGGCGACCCGTATCCGGAAGCGGCCGCGGCCAGGGCAATGCGAGCATTCCAGGGGGGAGCCGACGACGCCGCCCGCTTTGCCGCGGAAAACTCCCGGCTGCTCGCGGGACTTGGTGGCAATGGCCTCGTCAACGCTCTCGGTACAAACTTGGATGTAGTTTTCACCGAGGGTTCAGCACTCGCCAAGTTCGGATCAAAGGTTCCGGGAGCAGGCTTGCTCTTGACCATCGGCCAAACAGGATTCGACGTCTACCACGCTGAAGACAGCGACGCAGCGGTCAAAGCCGTCGCCAAGGATGTCGGCGGATTCGTCGCGGGAACCGTCGCAACTGAATTGATCCTCGCCAGTGCAGCCGGCGGGCCGGTCACACTGCTTGCCGTAGGGGCCGGCGTCGGCGTCGCGTTCGGAGTCGGTGAAGTGATCGAACACTGGGACGACATCTCCGGCGCCGCCGGCTCAGCGGCACGCTGGGTCGGCAATCTCTTCTGAGGACCACAAAATGCACGCATCCGATCTGCCCCCGATCCCCGACGCGGTAACCGGCGAACCTCGTCCACCCCGCGCACCCCGAATCCATCAGGGAAAGGAGCAGACACCGCAGGACCGCCAACCCCGAAATCCGCCCCCATTGCCCAGCGGCCACGGACCCATGCTCGAGTGGATCCAACCGAGCATCCGCCTTCAGTACGGTGCGGCCGCAGCAATGGCGGGAATACTTGTCGTTTTCGCGATCGTTCGAACCGGCGGATTCGAATGGCTCCGCTGGTGGTGGTACTGGGCACTGCTCATCGTCGGATCCTGGATAATGTTCCGTGCCACGAGGAATCATTGGACCGCTGGCGGTGCCACCTGGGTGCAGTGGCGCAGCAGTTGGGTCGACACCTATCGCCTCACCCGCATCCGCTTCTCTGCTGACGGAACCAACCGCGTCCTGCGTCTGCGTGACGCGCACGGCAACGAAATCCACTCCTTCAAAATCAACCAGCTCCAAGGCAACCCCGACCTCTGGGACCTCGTCTACAACGGCATTCTGCACTCCGTGGCGTCGGGCAACTGCGACATCGACGCAAAAACCCGCCAAATCCTGCAGATCCCCTACGAACTCGGACCCCGCCCCACCGGAAAACGCGCCGACCGAAGACGACTCTGGTGAACGCCCCAAACTCCGGCATCGAACTGCCGCCGATGCCCGACCCGAGTACCGGCGAACCCCGGCCTCCTCGCGCGCCACGGGTGGGGCATGAACGCCCGAACACTCCCAGCGACCGACTGCCACGCACTCGGCCTGCCCCGCCACCCGCCGAGTTCGGCCCGATGCTCGAGTGCGCTCAGCCGAGGTTCTTCGACCGGTTCGGCGGGGTCGTAGTGATGTTCGCAGTACAAGCGTTGTACGGCACCGCGCAGAACTGGGGCTTGGAATGGATTTCCTGGTGGGGCTATTGGGCGATCATCGGAGTCTCTGCCTGGTTCATGTACCTCATGGGCGATCGCTGGACCGGGGCCGGAGCCTCCTGGGTGCAGAAGCAGAATTCGTGGGTCGACACCTACCACCTCACTCGTATTCGCCTCAACGCCGGCGATGCCGCCCGATCCCTGTTCCTCGACGACAAACACGGCAACGCGATACGCAGCTTGTCGCTCGCGCAGATCCAGGCCAACCCCGACCTCTGGGACCTCGTCTGCAACGGCATCCTCCACTCCATCGCATTTGGCGACTGCGACATCAACGCCAGAACCCGCCGAATCCTGCAGATCCCCTACGAACTCGGACCACGCCCCACCAGAAAGCGCGTCGACAGAAGACGACTCTGGTGAACATGGCCTGTGACCACCCGAGCGGGAGGTTGTGTGCGATATTCCCGAGGATTTCGCGCACAACCTCCCGCTCGGCGGAGGCTCAGGTCAGGACCCGGAGGACGGGGGAATGCGGGAGGCGAGGAGCTCGGCCAGGTGCAGCCCGCGACGATCGGTGAGATCGGCGATCTGGGTGCGGCACGAGTAGCCGTCGGCGAGGACGACGTGGTCGTCGGCCGCCGCCTCGACCGCCGGGAGAAGCTGGTGCCCGGCGACCGCGACGGACACCTCGTAGTGGCCGCGCTCGACGCCGAAGTTCCCTGCAAGACCGCAGCATCCGCCGAGCCGGGTCACGTTCGCACCGGCGTGCCGCAGCAGGTCGGCGTCGGTGTCCCAGCCCATCACGGCGTGATGGTGGCAGTGCGGCTGCGCGACGACGGTGGTGCCGGCCAGCGACGGCAGCGGCCGGTCGGCGAGCAGTTCGGCGAGCGTCACCGTGGACCGTGCGACGACCCGCGCCGACTGCGACCCGAGCAGATCCACGGTGTCCGAACGCAGGACGGCGGTGCACGACGGTTCGAGCCCGACGATCGGCACCCCTATGCGGAACAGCTCGGAGACGGTGCGGCCCAGTATTTTTCGTGCAGCGTCGAGCTGTCCGGTGGTGATCCAGGTGAGACCGCAGCACTGCTGCCGCTCGGTGACACACACCCGGAATCCGGCCGTCTCGAGCACCTGCACGGCGGCAATCCCGACCTCCGGCGTGAAGTAGTCGGTGAAGGTGTCGACGAACAACAGCACCGGATCACCCGTCCGCGACCGCGAGGCCGCGCTGTCGGCGAACCAGCGCCGGAACGTGCGCGTCGCGAACCGCGGGACGCTGCGTCGTCGATCCAGTCCGGCTACCGTCAACCCGGCGGCCGCGACCCCGGGCATCTGCACGACGGCGTTGACCAGGCGCGGGGCGCGGCTCGCCAACGCCGCCCAGCGCGGCAACCGTCCCAGCGAGTAGTGAGCGGCCGGGCGCGGACGGTTCCGGTAAGTCTGGTACAGCACTTCGGATTTCCACATGGCCATGTCGACGCCGGTGGGACAGTCGGAAGCACAACCCTTGCAGGACAGGCACAGATCGAGCGCCTCGTGCACCTCGCGGGAGCGCCACGAATCGGTGACCAGACCGCCGTTGAGCATCTCCTGCAGCGCCCGCGCCCGCCCGCGGGTGGAGTCCTTCTCTTCGCGTGTCGCCAGATAGGACGGGCACATCACCCCGCCGGTCGCGGTCGTGTCGGCGCGGCACTTGCCGACGCCGGTGCAGCGGTGCACGGCGCGGGTGAAATCACCGTCGTCGTCCTCGTACCGGAACGCCAGGTCCTTCCGGATGATCTGTGCGGCAGGCACTCTCAGGTCACGATCGACCGGTGCCGGGTCGACGAGCACCCCCGGGTTGAGGATGTTGTCGGGATCGAAAACCGTCTTCACCGCACCGAACAACCGGAGTGCCGCAGGCGAGTACATCAGGGGCAGCAGTTCGCTGCGGGCGCGGCCGTCGCCGTGCTCCCCCGACATCGACCCTCCGTACGACGCGACGAGTTGTCCTGCCGCGAAAAGGAATTCCCGCAGCAGTCCGGGAACCTCGAGCGGAATGTCCAGCCGGATGTGCAGGCAGCCGTCGGCGAAATGGCCGTACGGATACCCGGTGATCCCGTACCCCTCGAGCAGCGACTCGAATTCGCGCAGATACGCACCGACCCGCTCCGGCGGGACCGCCGCGTCCTCCCACCCGGCGTGCGCGGGCAGGCCCGCCGGGCTGCGTCCGGCCAGTCCCGCACCGTCCTCCCGGATCCGCCACAACGCGGCCGCGCGCACCGCGTCCTCCACGAGCAGCGAGTCGACCGCTCCCCCGGCCTTCTCCAGCGCCGCAGCGCGGGCTCGGACCTCCCCGGCCTCGTCCCCGGACAGTTCGACGAACAGCCACGCCGCGCCGCGCGGGAGCGGGGGCACCGCACCGGGACCGCGCCGGGTGCGCACCACCTCGACGATCCGCGAGTCCAGCCCCTCGCACGCGGTCGGACCGAATGCGAGCACACCGTGCGCGGCGTCGCCGGCGGCCGCGATGTCCGGGTAGCCGAGCACCACCAGCGTCCGCACCGGCGGGTCGGCGACCAGCTGCACGGTCGCTTCGGTGACCACACCGAGGGTGCCCTCGCTGCCGACGAACATGCGGCGCACGTCGAATCCGTTCTCGGGGGCCAGGTGTTCGAGCCCGTAACCGGACGCCTGCCGCCCGAACCGGCCGAATTCGGTGCGGATCGTGGCCAGATGACCGGTCGCGACCGTCCGCAACTGCTCGAGCAGCGAGCCGGCACCCGGCAGCGACAGAACATCCCCGGTCCCGGCGATCACCTCGAGGCCGACGACGTTGTCGACGGTGCGCCCGTATCCGAGGGTGCGGGCTCCGCACGCGTTGTTGCCGATCATCCCGCCGATGGTGCAGCGGTTGTGGGTGGACGGGTCGGGGCCGAAGCGCAGTCCGTGCGGAGCTGCCGCGCGCTGCAGCTGCGCCTGCACGACGCCCGGCTGGACCCGCGCGGTACGCGTCGCCGGGTCCACCTCCAGCACCTCGTTCAGGTGCCGGGACAGATCCATCACCACACCGGGCCCGACGGCGTTGCCCGCGACGGACGTGCCGGCGCCGCGCGCGGTCAGCGGGACGCCGTATTCGCGGCACACCGCCAGCACCGCGGCGATCTCGTCGGCGGCGCGGGGCCGCACGACCGCGAGCGGCGGTACCCGGTACAGGGACGCGTCGGAGGAGTAGAGGGCCCGGGTGGTGGTGTCACCGCACACCTCGGCGACGCCCGCGGAACGCAGCGCCGCGACGAGATCTCCGTCGTGCAGCGGCCCGGCCCCGCCTCGGGCGGGCGGTGCGTCGACGGGATCGGTCGCGCGGGCCATACCGGACGATGCTAGTCCGACGTCTCGCGGGCTCGAGCGCGATCCGGGCGCGTGCCACGCAGGTGCTGCTGAACAGGCACGGTCCCCCACTGCCGCGTACTCGCCTAGCATCGACCTTTGTGCCCGCCGATTCCCCTTCGCCCGAAACGACCGCTTCCCCCGGCGCGACCGTACGCACGGCCCGCATCGTCGCGATCGTCACCGGGTTGCTCGGGTTCGTCCTCGCCCTGTCGTTGCCGTTCCTGCCGGTGAAACAGGAATCCGCGAGCGTGAACTGGCCGCAGAACGGCAGCCTCACCAACCTCGAAGTCCCCCTCATCACGTACTCACCGCTGGAGCTGCGCGTCAGCGTCCCGTGTTCGGCGGTCGGCCTGCTCGGCGAGGACGGCGGCACCCTCGTCTCGACCGTTCCCCCGGACGCCCCCGACGCCACCGAGAACGCGCTGGTGATCCGGTCGGTGCCGGGCCGGGACGGCGCCCCGGGCAGCATCGAGGCGGTTCTGCGCAATTCGGTGCTGGTGTCGGCCCCGACGGATCAGCCGTGCACGGCGGTGACCGTCGCCGCCAACGCGGAGCGGACCGCCGCGGAGATCGTCGGCCCGGGTGACGAACCCGTCACGACCGTCGAGGGCGATGTGCGCCCCCAGATGGTCGGGATCTTCACGGACCTGCAGGGCGCCGCGCAGGATCTGACGACCGGGCCGGCTGCGGAGCGGCTGTCGGTGCGCGCCGAGCTCGATTCGCGCTTCACCTCCACGCCGACGACCGTCAAGCAGGTCGCGATGATCGTGTGCGTCCTGTCGACGCTGCTCTCGCTCGTCGCGCTGCACCGGATCGACGGGGTGGATCGCCGTGGTGCCCGCCGGGTGCTGCCGGCCCGGTGGTGGCGGATCACCGTCGTCGACGTCGTGGTCGTCGGCACCCTGCTGGTGTGGCACGTCATCGGCGCCAACACCTCCGACGACGGCTACATCCTCAACATGGCCCGGGTCTCCGAGCACGCCGGGTACATGGCGAACTACTACCGCTGGTTCGGGGTGCCGGAAGCCCCGTTCGGCTGGTACTACGACGTGCTCGTGCTGATGACGAACGTGTCGACGGCGAGCATGTGGATGCGCCTGCCCTCGCTGATCGCCGCGATCCTGTGCTGGATGGTCATCAGCCGTGAGGTGATGCCGCGGCTCGGCGTCGCGGTGCGGCGCAACCGGATCGCACTGTGGACGGCCGGGCTGGTGTTCCTCGCGTTCTGGCTGCCCTACGACAACGGCCTGCGCCCCGAACCGATCATCGCCCTCGGCGCCCTGCTGACCTGGTGTTCCATCGAACGGGCCATCGCGACCGGGCGCATGCTGCCCGCCGCGATCGCGGTGCTCATCGCCGCGTTCTCGCTCGCCGCCGGACCGACCGGCCTCATCGCGGTCGCGGCGCTGATCGCCGGTGCCCGCCCGCTCGTGAAGACGCTGATGGCGCGGCGGCAGCTGGTGGGCTGGTTCGCGCCGCTCGCCCCGATCCTCGCGGCCGGGACGGTGGTGATGGTCGCGGTGTTCGCCGACCAGACCCTCGCGTCGGTGCTGGAGGCGACCCGGGTGCGGTCCGCGGTCGGCCCGAACGTGCCGTGGTTCGACGAGCGGCTGCGCTGGGACGCGCTGCTCACCGTGTCGCCGGACGGGTCGCTGGCCCGCCGCTTCGGCGTGTTCGTGATGCTGTTGTGCCTGGTCGTCTGCGTGATGCTGATCCTGCGCAAGGGCCGCATCCCCGGCACCGCGATCGGTCCGTCGCGCCGGATCCTCGGCATCGTGTTCGCGTCGCTGCTGCTGATGATGGCCACGCCCACCAAGTGGACCCACCACTTCGGTGTGTACGCGGGCCTCGCCGGATCGGTCGCGGCGCTGGCCGCGGTCGGGGTCGGCGCCGCGGGCATCCGCTCGGCGCGCAACCGTGCCCTGTTCACGGCCGGGGTGCTGTTCGTGCTGGCGATGGCGTTCACCGGCTCCAACGGCTGGTGGTACGTCTCGAGTTACGGCATCCCGTGGTGGGACAAGCCGCCGTCGATCTCCGGCCGCGCCTTCTCCACCGCGCTGCTCGCTCTCACCGGTGTCGCGCTGGTCGTCGCCGCGTGGTTCCACCTGCGCGAACCGTTCACCACCGCGAAGCCCGACCGCAACGGGCGGGTGCGGGCGCTGGCGTCCGCGCCGCTGACCGTGGTCGCGGCGGGCGTCGTGCTGTTCGAGGTGCTGTCGCTGGTCAAGGGCGCGGTCGCGCAGGGACCGGCCTACTCGATCGCCCGGTCCAACATCGCGTCGCTGACCGGCGGGTGCGGTCTCGCCGACGAGGTGCTCGTCGAAACCGATCCGAACGCGACCGCGCTGGTTCCGCTCGAGGGGTCCGTCGCGGATGCGCTCGGCGCGGGCCGCGACGAAGGCTTCACCCCCAACGGGGTGGCGCTGGACCTGACCGCCGACCCGGAAACCACCACCAGCGGTGGCGCCAACACCGTCGAACCCGAGGAGGGCGGCACCAGCACCTCGACCGGTGCCGGCACCGGCGGCGGTCGCGGGGAGACCGGTGTCAACGGCAGCACGGTCGCGTTGCCGTTCGGCTTGGACCCGGCGACCACCCCGGTCCTGGGCAGCTACCGCACCGGCGTGCAGCAGAGCGCCGAACTCGAATCCGGCTGGTATGCGCTGCCGGAACGCACCGACGCGACGCCGCTGCTCGTCGTCACCGCCGCCGGACGCGTGCGGTACGTCGACCCGGACGGGGTCATCACCCCGGGTCAGGACGTGCGGCTCGAATTCGGCCGTACCGCAGACGGGACCGTCGAACCGATCGGCGCGGTCGCGCCCATCGACATCGGGCCGGCCCCGTCGTGGCGGAACCTGCGGGTGCCGCGCGAACAGATCCCGGCCGACGCGGACGCGGTGCGCCTGGTCGTCACCGACGGCGACCTCGCGCCCGGCCAGTGGGTCGCGGTCACGCCCCCGCGGATGCCGCAGCTGGAGACGCTGAACACGGTGGTCGGGGATCAGGCGCCGGTGCTGCTGGACTGGTCCGTCGGCCTGGCGTTCCCGTGCCAGCGCCCGTTCGGCCACCGCTACGGGGTCGCCGAGGTTCCGGACTTCCGGATCCTCCCGGACCGGGTCGGGGCGGACTCCACCAACGGCTGGCAGGACCACATCGGCGGCGGCCCGCTCGGCTGGATCCCGCTGCTGCTGACCGCGCAGACGATGCCGACCTATCTGAACCACGACTGGGACCGCGACTGGGGTTCGCTCGAGCGCTACAGCCCGATCGATCCGACCGCGACGACGGCGGAGATCCAGGTCACGGAAGTCACCCGTTCCGGGTTGTGGTCGCCCGGTCCGATTCGTGACGGTGTTCCGGATCTGATCGAGTGACCCAGGCTACGCCCAGGTAAGGGGGCGTGTCGCCACAGGTCACCGGCAGATAACATCGACAATCGTGCCCGACGACGTGACGACGACCACCGTTCCTCCTGCCGCCCTGCGGCCACCGGTCGTGACCGACCTGCGCGCGCAGTACCGCACTGCGCGCCTCGTCGCCATCGTCGCAGGTCTGCTCGGTGCACTGCTCGCGATCGCCACCCCGTTCCTGCCGGTGAAGGTCACCGAAGCAACGGTGTCGTGGCCGCAGAACGGCTCGACCGAGGCGGTCACCTCACCGCTGATGTCGCAGGTACCGCTGCGACTGTCCGCGACCCTGCCGTGCACGACCGTCTCGGAACTGCCCGACGGCGGCGGCATGCTGCTCTCGACCGCACCCGCCGACGGCGAGGGTGCCGCGCTCAACGCGATGTTCGTGCGGGTCGGCGAGGAGAACGTCGACGTGCTCGACCGCAACGTCGTGGTCGCGACCGCGCCGCGCAGCGAGGTCGAGTCGAGCGCCTGCCGCGAGATCACGATCTTCTCCGACGTCGACCGCACCACCGCCGAGTTCGTCGGCCTCAGCGACGAGAACGGCAACCCCCGCGCCGGCGAACTCACCGGTGACCTGCGTCCGCTCGTCGTCGGTGTGTTCAGCGACCTGAGCGCCGACGTGCCGGGTCTCAACGTCACCTTCGACGTCGACTCGCGCTTCTCGTCGTCTCCGACGGTCGTGAAGCTGCTCGCGATGATCCTGGCGGTGCTGTCCACGGCGCTGGCCCTGGGTGCCCTCGCCAAGCTCGACGTCACGGACGGTCGCGGACACCGCCGGTTCCTGCCCGCCCGGTGGTGGAAGTTCACCGGCGTCGACATCGTGGTCTTCGCGACGCTGATCGGCTGGCACTTCTTCGGCGCGAACACCTCGGACGACGGCTATCTGCTGACGATGGCCCGGGCGTCCGAGCACTCCGGCTACATGGCCAACTACTTCCGCTGGTTCGGCGTCCCCGAGGCACCGTTCGGCTGGTACTACGACGTGCTCGCGGTGTTCGCGAAGATCTCGACGGCCAGCCCGTGGATGCGCCTGCCCGCGCTGGTCGCCGCGATGCTGTGCTGGATGGTCATCAGCCGCGAGGTGGTGCCGCGTCTCGGCCGGGCGGTCCGCACCAACCGGATCGCGCTGTGGACCGGCGGCCTGGTGTTCCTCGCGTTCTGGCTGCCCTACAACAACGGCCTGCGGCCCGAGCCGATCGTCGCGCTCGGCGCCCTGCTGACCTGGTGTTCCATCGAACGGGCCATCGCCACCGGCCGGCTGCTGCCCGCCGCGTCGGCGGTGCTGGTCGGCGCGTTCACGCTCGCCGCCGCCCCCACCGGCCTGATGTGTGTGGCCGCGCTGCTCGCCGGTATCCGGCCCATGACGCGCATCGTCGTGCGTCGCCACCGCCAGCTCGGGACCCTGCCGCTGGTGGCGCCGATCCTCGCCGCCGGCACGCTGGTGCTCGTCGTCGTGTTCTCCGACCAGACCCTCGCGTCGGTCCTCGAGGCCACCCGCGTGCGCACCATCATCGGCCCCAACGAGGAGTGGTGGAACGACTTCCTCCGCTACTACTACCTGATGGTGCAGACCGTCGACGGGTCGCTGTCGCGCCGCTTCGCGTTCCTCACGATGCTGCTGTGCCTCTTCACGTGCCTGCTGGTGCTGCTGCGCCGCCGGCGCATCCCGGGCGTCGCGGTGAGCCCGTCGTGGCGGCTCATCGGCATCGTCTTCGGCACGATCTTCTTCATGATGTTCAACCCCACGAAGTGGACCCACCACTTCGGGGCGTACGCGGGCATCGCCGGATCCCTCGGCGCACTGACCGCGGTGGTCGTGTCCGCCAGCGCGCTGCGGTCGCGGCGCAACCGCACGATCTTCCTGGCCGGACTGCTGTTCGTGCTGGCCGTGTCGTTCGCGGGCATCAACGGCTGGTGGTACGTGTCGAGCTACGGCATCCCGTGGTTCGACAAGACGGTCTCGCTCAACGGCCGCCAGTCCAGCTCCCTGTTCCTGGTGCTGTTCGCACTGTCCCTCGCGCTCGTCGCCTGGCAGTATCTGCGCGAGGGCTACGCGCCGCCGCCGGAGAAACCGACGTCGCCGAAGGGCCGGCGCATCCGCGCGTTCGCCGCGGCACCGCTGACCGTCGTCGCGGGCATCATGGTGCTGTTCGAGGTGCTGTCGCTGCTCAAGGGCGCGGTCTCGCAGTATCCGGCGTACTCGCTGGCGCGCTCCAACATCGGGGCGCTCGCCGGGCAGACGTGCGGTCTCGCCGACGACGTGCTCGTCGAGGTCGATCCCAACCAGGGACGGCTCGAACCGATCATCGACCCGGCCAACCCGCCGCAGGACGGTGACGCGCTGGCCGGTGCCGCACCGCGCGGCTTCAGCCCCGACGGGATTCCGTCCGACCTGACCGCCGACTACGTCGAGGTCAAGCCGGGTCAGGGCAACACCGCCAACCAGAGCGTCGGACCGACCTTCGAGACCGGGTCCGGGGGCGGCACCACCGGCGGATCGGGTGCGCGCACCGTCAACGGCAGCACCGCGAAGCTGCCGTTCGGTCTGGACCCGGCGGTCACGCCGGTGCTGGGCAGCTACCAGACCGGCATCCAGGAACCGGCGATGCTCACGTCGAGCTGGTACCAGTTGCCCGAGCGCAGCGACGACGCACCGCTCATCGTGATCTCCGCGGCCGGCCGCATCTGGTCCGTCGACGACACTGGCGCCACCACCTACGGGCAGTCGATGCTGGTCGAGTACGGAACCCGGCAGCCGGACGGCACGGTCGAGGTGCAGGGCACCTATCTGCCGCGCGACATCGGCCCGGCCCCGACGTGGCGGAACCTGCGGGTGCCGCTCGCGGACCTGCCCGAGGACACGAACGTGGTGCGGATCGTCGCGAACGACCCGAACCTCACCGGCGACCAGTGGCTGGCGTTCACGCCGCCGCGCGTGCCGACGCTCGAGACCCTCAACTCGGTCGTCGGGTCCGAGCAGCCGGTGCTGCTGGACTGGGCGGTGGGCTTGCAGTTCCCGTGCCAGCGTCCGTTCGACCACCGCTACGGCATCGCCGAGATGCCGAACTACCGGATCCTGCCGGACCGTCCGCTCGCGGTGTCGTCGACCGACACGTGGCAGGCCGCCGAGTTCGGTGGCCCCCTCGGGTTCACCGAGGTGCTGGCCCGCCCCCAGCAGGTGCCGACGTACCTGAAGGACGACTGGGCGCGCGACTGGGGCTCGCTCGAGCGGTACACGCCGTTCTACCCGGACGCGACTCCCGCCGAGGAGGAAGCCACCGTGGTCACCCGCTCCGGCCTGTGGAATCCGGGCACCCTCCGCGTCTACGAGTGACCTGACGAAAGTCGGCCCGTACGGAACTTCCGTACGGGCCGACTTTCTGTTTACGCGCTGAGTGCGAATCCGCTCGTGCTGTAG
>NZ_JADZGH010000081.1:6622-11300 GCF_015865005.1 Rhodococcus sp. CX | reverse complement strand
CTGAGCGCATCCACCGGTGACGGAACCTTCCGCGAAGGTTCCGTCACCGGGGAGCGTCAGAGCGGGAGGAGGTGGTGCTTGCGCGGGTTCTTGAAGACCTTCTTGTCGCGCAGCAGGTTGAGCGCGCGACGGATCTCGAGGCGGGTCGTCGACGGCTCGATCACCGCATCGACGTAGCCGCGCTCGGCCGCGATGTACGGCGTCGCCACGTGCTCGTTGTAGAAGTTGATGAGCTGCTGGCGCACGGCCGGGGCGTTGTCGCCGGCGGCCTCGATCTGACGGCGGCCGATCACCGCGACCGCGCTCTCCGCACCCATCACGGCGATGCGGGCCGTCGGCCACGCCAGGTTGATGTCCGCGCCGAGCTGCTTGGAACCCATCACCGCGTAACCACCGCCGTACGACTTGCGCACGACCACGGTCACCTTGGGCACCGACGCCTCGACGTACGAGAACAGGAAGCGACCGCCGCGCTTGATGACGCCGATCTTCTCCTGCTCGACACCCGGCAGGAAGCCGGGGGTGTCGACGACGAACACGAGCGGAATGTCGTAGGCGTCGCAGACCCGCACGAAGTGCGCCGCCTTGTCGGCGGCCGCCGCGTCGAGCGCACCGGACAGGAACATCGGCTGGTTCGCGACGACACCGACCGGACGTCCGTCGACGCGTGCGTAGCCGGTGATGATGTTCGGCGCGACCTGCGACCGGATCTCGAAGAACTCGCCGTCGTCGAAGATCTTCAGCAGGACGTCGTGCATGTCGTAGCCGGCGTTGTCGGCGTCGGGCATGAACGTGTCGAGCTCGAGATCGTCGGGGGTGATCTCCGGTTCGAGACCCGGGTTGATGACCGGCGGCTTCTCCTGCGCGTTCGACGGCATGTAGCTCAGGTACTGCCGCACCCACTCGAACGCCGCCTTCTCGTCGGGGGCGATGTGGTGCACGTTGCCGTATTCGGCCTGCCTGCGGGCACTGCCGAGCTCTTCGAGGCTGACGTCCTCACCGGTGACGGCCTTGATGACGTCGGGGCCGGTGACGAACATATACGCGTCCTCGGTCGCCACGACGACGTCGGTGTTGATCGGCGCGTACACGGCACCACCGGCGCACTTGCCGACGATGACCGAGATCTGCGGGACCAGCCCGGACAGCGGTTCGCTGCGCTTGCCGATCTCGCCGTACCACGCGAGAGAGGTCACCGCGTCCTGGACGCGGGCTCCACCGGAGTCGTTGATGCCGACGACCGGGCAGCCGACCTTCAGGGCGTGCTCGAGAACCGCCGACACCTTGCGTCCGAACATCTCACCGACGCTGCCACCCAGGACGGTCTGGTCGTGGGAGAACACAGCGACGGGCCGCCCGTCGACGGTCCCGTGGCCGACGACGACGGCGTCGCCGTAGAACGCGTCCGGGTTCCCGGGCGTCCGCATGAGCGCACCGATCTCGATGAAGCTGCCCCTGTCGAGCAGCATGTCGATGCGTTCCCGTGCGCTCGGGATGCCCTTCTTCGCGCGCTTCGCAATCGCGGCCTCGCCCGCAGGCTCCTTCGCGATTTCGAGTTTCTTGCGCAGGTCGGCCAGCTTTTCTGCCGTGGTGGTCACTACTCGTTCAGCTCCTCGTAGCCGCGATCTCGGCCAGCTTCCGGGTCAGGTCGGCCCCCACCTTCGCGATGTACGGCTCGTCCACGATCTGCAGGTGGTCACCACCGACGTGGATCACCTCCAGGTTGCGGACTACCTCGCCCCACCCCCCGTCGGGCTGCCGGGTTCCGAACGCCGGCTCGAGGTCTATCGCGTCATCGTGATACTTGTCGGCCATGTACAGCACCACGTTCCCGTCGTAGGGCTCGAGCCTCGCGGTCTGGATGGCACGGTTGTCGAGCCAGGACGTGCGCTGGTGTTCGATGATCCCGCCCGGGATCTTCGCGCCGCTGAGCTTGAGCAGGTCCATGAGGATGCGGACCTGGCCCTCGTCGTCGGCCTGGGCGAGCTGCTCGTACGGCAGCGGCGCATCGACCCCGTAGGTCTTCTTCGCGAACTTCGCGTACCGCTGCCAGCGCTTGGTGATCTCCTCCGGCGTGTCCTCGACCTTCTCGCCCGCCATGACGGTGTCGATGAGGCCGACGTACCGCACGTCCTTGCCCTCGGCGCGGAGCATCCGCGCGACCGCGTAGGCGAGCACGCCACCGAGGGACCAGCCGTACAGCACGTACGGGCCGTCGCCCTGGATCTCCTTGATCAACGGCAGGTACTCGGCGGCACGCTGCTCGATCGGGCCTTCGGTCCGCTCGAACCCGTACATCGGGGTGTCGGCGGGCAGACGCTTGAGGAGCGGCTCGTAGGCCACGGTGGACCCGCCCGCGGGGTGGAACACGAACACCGGCACGGCGTCGGAACCCTCGGGACGGGGCCGCAGCGTACGGACCAGGCCGTCGATGCGGTCGGCGGATTCGAGGTGCTGCCGCACGGTCTCGGCGAGCTGCTCGATGGTCTCGGCGTCGAGCACGTCGTCGACGGTGATCTCGCCGTTGGACCGCTCGGTCAGGCGCGCGGCGGCACGTGCTGACCGGACGCCTCCGCGACGGCCTGCTGATCGGTGATGTCGGTCCGGGCCGCCTCAGCCGGTGACGCTTCGGCCTTCGCAGCCTCGGCTTCGGCCTCGGCGAGGATCGCTTCGGCCTCGGCGATGACGGTGGTGTCCTCGACCGGCGGCACCGTGACCGTGTTCGCGGCGTCCTCGGCTTCCTCCGCGGCCCTTTCGGCGGCCTTCTCGGCGGCCTGCTGCGCGGCGAGCGCGGCGACCTCCTCGCGGTTCTCGACCGCGTACCGCAGGTACTTGGCGACGTCGCGCAGGCTCGCGTCCTTGACGGCGGACAGCTGCAGCTGAGGAATGTCGAACTCGTACTCGACGCGGTTCTTGATGCGGACCGCCATCAGCGAGTCCAGGCCCAGGTCGATGAGCGGGATCTCGACCGGCAGATCCTCCGGGGCGTAGCCCATCGACTCGGCGACGATCAGCGCGAGCCGGTCCTCGAGGCTCTCCGAACCTTCCGGATCCCACCTGTCGCCGAAGGATTCGGCGACCTCGGGCAGTTCCTCGACGGTGTCGGCCGCACGTTCGACGGGCGCGACGACCGGTTCCGGCAGCACCTCGCCGGAGGACACGACGGCCTCGTGGACGAGCGTGAACCCGGAGGCATCCTTCGCGTGGACCTGCAGGGAGGCGCCACCGGGATGCGGGGTGAGGGTCGTGGTGAGCGTGCCGGAGGCCGGGACCGGCGCGTGCGGGACGCTCGCGACGAGCGTGACGTCGGCATACACCTGCGCGGCTGCGGCGGTCGCGAGGGTCGCGGGATCGGTGACGGCCGAAGCCTGCACCTCCCACGCGAAGCGACCGTCGGGCAGGGCGACGCGGGCGCCGGGGACCCGGCTGTTGCCGCCGGAACCGATGCGCGTCTTCAGCCAGAACTCCTTGCGCAGGAACGCGGTCCGCGGCAGGTCCGCGTACTCGCCGTCCGGCAGCAGGCTGCGCAGATCCACCGCGTGCCCGTACGTGTAGAGCTGCGCGAGCGCGGTGAGCACGCCGAGCGACTCGTCTTCCTTGCGCTTGAGCGTCTGGATGAACTTGCCGTCCTGCACGCCCGCGTCGAACGCGGTGGCGGCGACGGACATGAGGGTCGCGGGGTTGGCGTTGAGCTCGAGGAACGTGGTGTATCCGTCGGCCAGCGCCTGCCGCACGGCCTGCGTGAAGTACACGCTGTGCCGCAGGCCCTTGGTCCAGTACTCGACCGGGTGAATGCCCTCGTGGCCCGCGCGGTACAGGGTCTCCTGATCGACGGACGAGTACACGTCCACCTTCAGGCGGTGCGGTTCGATGCCGGCGAGTTCGGCGGCGAGCTCACCGAGCAGCGGATCGACCTGCGAGGTGTGGCTCGCGCCCTTGGTCTGCAGGACGCGCGCGAACTTCTCCTCGGACTCGGCCCGCGCGACGATCGCGTTGACCTCGTCCTGCGGTCCGCCGATGACGGTGTGCGTGGGCGCCGCGTAGACGCAGACCTCGAGATGCGGGAAGTCCGTGAGCACGGCGGAGATCTCGTCGGCGCTGTATTCGACGAGCGCCATGAGACGGATGTCGTCGCCCTCGAGGCCGGCCTCGGCCTCGCCCATCAGCCGCGAGCGCGCGCAGATGACGCGCACGGCGTCCTCGAGCGACAGGCCGCCGGAGATGTACGCGCCGGCCGCCTCACCCATCGAGTGCCCGATGATCGCGGCGGGCTCGGCGCCGTGGTGGCGCAGCAACGCGGCCAGGCCGATCTGGATGGTGAAGATGCCGACCTGGGCGGTCTCGACGTCGTAGTCCTGCGCGTCGTCGAGGAACTTCTCCTTCATGGAGTAGCCCGACTCGTCGTAGATCAGTTCGTCGACCTCGTCGACCGCGGCGGCGAACACGGGGTTCTCGAGGTAGAGCTGCTTGGCCATCTTGCGGTGCTGGGCACCGAAGCCCGACAGCACCCAGACGGGGCCCTTGGTGTCGGGGGTGTCCGAGCTGAAGACGCCCTGGGCGGGCTTGCCGGCCGCGACCGCGCGCAGTCCGGCGATGGCCTCGGCGCGGTCGTTCGCGATGACGACGGCACGCGAGCGGCCGTGGTTGCGGCGCGAGAGGGTGCGTGCGACGTCGGCGA
>NZ_JADZGH010000081.1:0-6612 GCF_015865005.1 Rhodococcus sp. CX | reverse complement strand
CGCCGCGGACACCGGGAGCAGCACGGGCAGTTCGCGGGCCGGCGCCTCGGCGGCGGGAGTCTCGGCGGCGGGGGTCTCGACCTCTTCCGGCAGGACCTCGACCTCGGCCTCGGACTCCTCGAGTCCGGCGTGCCCGGTGTATTCGCGCACCACGACGTGCGCGTTGGTGCCGCCGAACCCGAAGCCGGAGACACCCGCGACGGCGGCGCCGGTGTAGCGCGGCCAGTCGGCGCCCTCCGCGACCACCTTCAGGCGGGCCTGCTCGAACGGGATGTACGGGTTGGGGGCGGTGTAGTTCAGGGACGCGGGCAGGTGGTTCTCCTGCATCGCGAGGACGACCTTGATCAGGCCCGCGGCACCGGCGGCGGCCTCGAGGTGCCCGAAGTTGGTCTTGGCCGAGCCCAGCAGGACCGGCTTGTCGGCGTCGCGGCCGCGGCCGACGACCTTGCCGAGCGCCTCGGCCTCGATCGGGTCGCCGAGCACCGTGCCGGTGCCGTGCGCCTCGATGTAGTCGACCCCGGACGGCAGGATCTGCGCGTCGCGGTAGGCGCGGCGCAGCACGTCGACCTGCGCCTCCGGGTTGGGGGCGACCAGCCCGTTGGAACGTCCGTCCTGGTTGACGGCCGTCCCGGCGATGACGGCGAGGATGTTGTCGCCGTCGCGTTCGGCGTCCTCGAGCCGCTTGAGGACGACGAGCCCGCCGCCCTCGGACCGCACGATGCCGTTGGCGTCGGCGGAGAAGGCCTTGATCTTGCCGTCGGCGGTGAGCATGCCGGTCTCGTCGAAGCCGAGGGTGCCCGCGGGCGCGAGCAGCATGTTCACGCCGCCGGCGAGGGCAACGTCGGCTTCGCCGCCGCGCAGGGCACGCACGGCCTGGTGCACCGCGACGAGCGACGACGAGCACGCGGTGTCGATGGTGACCGACGGGCCGCGGAAGTCGAAGAAGTACGACACCCGGTTCGCGACGATCGCGGTGGACGTGCCGGTGATCGCGTACGGGTCGGCCGCGGACGGGTCGGCGACCGCGAGCAGCTGGTAGTCGTTGGCCGAGCTGCCGATGAACACGCCGACGGAGCCGCCCTTGAGCTCGTTCGCCGGGATGTGGGCGTGCTCGAGCGCTTCCCACGCGAGTTCGAGCGCGAGCCGCTGCTGCGGGTCGACCATCTCGACCTCGCGGGGAGACATCGCGAAGAACTCGGCGTCGAAGCCCTTGACGTCGTCGAGGTAACCGCCGCGCGTGTTGGCGTTCGCGATGGCCTCGGCGACGACCGGGTCGCCCTCGAATTCGGACCAGCGGCCCTCGGGCAGGTCGGTGATGCCGCTGCGGCCTTCGGCGAGCAGCTCCCACATCTGCGCGGGGGTGTCCACGTGCCCGGGCAGCCGGGCGGACATGCCGACGATCGCGATGTCCTTGGCGCCGGTGACGCCGCCGACCGCGTAGAACGCGTCGTCGGCGGCGGCGGGCATCTCGGGTTCGCCCTCGATGATGCGGGTGGCCAGCGACGCGATGGTCGGGTGCTGGTACGCGATCGTCGCGGTGAGCGTGACGCCGAGCAGGTCTTCGATCTCGCCGCTGAGGGCCACGGCGTCTCTCGACGAGAGGCCGAACTCCTCCATCGGACGATCGTCGGAGATCTGTGACGCCGGTTGCCCGGTCGCGTCGGCGATCCAGTTCCGCAGCCACTCGCGCAGCTGCGCGACGGTCATTTCAGTGTCAGCCATCAACCCACCACGCTACCCGGGAAAGAGAACAATTGTTACACGCTATCGGGGAATGCTTGCTGCTGATACCCCCCGCGCAGCGTTCCCTCGATGTAGGCGGCCTTGCAGGCCCGGCGCGCGATCTTGCCGCTGGACGTGCGCGGGATGGACCCGGCCGGAACCAGCAGGATGTCGCGTGCCGTCACACCGTGGCGGCTCGAGATCGCCGCGCGGACCGCGTCGGCGATCGGCTGCGGATCGGCCTTGCCGGCGCCCGGGCCGCGCTCGGCGACGATGACCAGCTGTTCGGAAGCGTCGTCGGCGTCGAACTTCAGGCCGGAGGCCTCGTTCTCGAACACGTCGACGGGAAGCTGGTTGGCCGGGACCGCGAAGGCCGCGATGAAGCCGGGGCGCAGCGACGAGCTGGCCTCCTGCGCAGAGAACTCGAGGTCCTGCGGGTAGTGGTTGCGGCCGTCGACGATCACCAGGTCCTTGACGCGACCGGTGATGTACAGCTCGCCGTCGATGTAGACGCCGTAGTCGCCGGTGCGCAGCCAGTTGGCGTCCGGCGCGGTGCCCTCGGCGTGGCTGTTCTCCTCGAGACGGGACGTGATCCGGTTGTGGAAGGTCTCGTCGGTCTCGTCCTTGCGACCCCAGTAGCCGATGCCGATGTTGTCGCCGTGCAGCCAGATCTCGCCGACGTGCTCGTCGGGGACCTCGGCGCCGGTCTCGGCGTCGACGATCGCGGCCCACTGGCTGCGGGCGACGTAGCCGCAGGACACCTGGGCGATCGCGCCCGGTGCTTCGCGGTCCACCTTCACGATGCGGCCCGCGTTCAGCTCGCTGCGGTCGACGTAGATGACCTTCGCTTCGTCGGTGCTCTTGGTGGAGGACACGAACAGGGTCGCCTCCGCCATGCCGTAGGACGGCTTGATGGCCGTCTTCGGCAGGCCGTACGGGGCGAACGCCTCGTTGAACTTGCGCATCGACGACGTGGTGACCGGCTCGCTGCCGTTGATCAGCCCGATCACGTTGGACAGATCGAGGGTCTCCCCCGGCTTCGGCAGGCCGCGCGCGGCGGCGTGCTCGAACGCGAAGTTCGGGGCCGCGGCGAACGTGCCGGCACCGTCGGAGACGGCGGCGAGTTCGCGGATCCAGCGGCCGGGCCGCGCCACGAACGCGCGCGGGCTCATGATGGTGATGTACTTGCCGCCGATCGCGGGCAGGATCACCGTGAGCAGACCCATGTCGTGGAACAGCGGAAGCCAGGTCACGCCGCGGGAGGACTCGTTGAGCTCGATCGAGTCGGCCATCTGCACGACGTTGGTGAGCACGGACCGGTGGGTGATCTCCACGCCGGCCGGAACCCGGGTCGAACCCGAGGTGTACTGCAGGTAGGCGATGTCGTCGGTCCCGATCTCCGGGCGCGTCCAGGTGTCGGCGACCGAATCGGGGATGGCGTCGACCGCGATGACCCGGGGGCGCTGCGCGGCCGGCAGCGGACGGAAGAACTGGCGGACGCCCGCAGCGGACGACGTCGTCGTCAGGATCGCGCTGGGCGTGCAGTCGCCGAGCACGGCGTGCAGGCGGTCGGTGTGGCCCGGCTCGTCCGGGTCGAACAGGGGCACCGCGATGGCGCCGGCGTAGATGGCCGCGAAGAACGACACGACGTAGTCCAGGCCCTGGGGCGCCAGGATCGCGACACGATCGCCCGGCTTGGTGACCTGCTGGAGACGGGACGCGATCGCTCGCATCCGCACACCGAACTGACGCCAGGTCAGCTCGTGCACCTCTCCGTCGCGCTCGCGGGAGTAATCGATGTAGCGGTAGGCGAGATCGTCGCCGTTACCGTTCGTGTGCTGTTCGAGGTGATCGAGCAGCGTGTTGCCCTCGGGCAGAACGATATGACCGTTCTCATCGATGAACTCTTCGAAACCGACGCTCAATTCCTTCTCCCTGTCGAAGCGATCCCACAACCACCCGACATGGTTGCGCCCCGTTCATTACTTCGCGATTCGTTGGCCCGCGTAACACGGACCGTCGCACATTCGCTGCCGAGTGGCCTGCGAACGTGCAACCCGTCGGACCAGTTCATCGGTCCGAGATCACGAATATGTTACAGATCCTCACTACGTCATTCCCCCGCGAGCAGGGGAATCACCGGCGCGAACGCCTCCATCTGAGTCGGGAAGACGCCCACGTACGACATGCCGGTCTTGGCGCGCACCGCACGGATCCGATCGGCGATCTCCTCGTGCGAACCGATTGCCAGATACGGGGATTCGAGGATGTCGTCGACCGTCAGGCGGGTGTCGACCTCGATGTTCGGAGGGAACCCCTGATCGAGCGCACCCAGCGCCATCTCCGCGGCCTGCTGCTTGTCGTCGGTGACGAGGATCATGGTGATGGTCCAGTTCAACTCGATGTCGGCGAAACGATCACCGGCGGCCTTCCGGATCGTCTCCACCCGCTCGATCGTGCTTGCCATCGTGATGCCGGACAGCAACAACTTGCCGTCGCTGTTGGTCGGGGGCGCCACCGAGATGATGTCGGCGTACCGGGCGGCCAGGGCGAGCATGCGCGGACCACCCCCGCCGACCGCGATCGGTGGCCGCGGGCCCTGACGTGGCCGCGGGCTGCCCTTGAGGCCGTCGATGCGGTAGTGCTTGCCCTCGAAGGTGCATTCCCGGCCGCGCAGCAGCACGTCGAGGATCTGCAGCGTCTCCTCGAGCTTCTCGATCCGCACACCGGGACGGTCGTAGGCGATGCCCGCCTTGTCGAATTCGTCCTTCATCCAACCGGCCCCGAGCCCGAGTTCGAGGCGGCCGCCGGAGAGCACGTCGATGGTGGCGGCGTCCTTGGCGAGGATCGCGGGGTGGCGGAATCCGTTCGCGAGCATCGCGGTGCCGATCCGGATGCGGTCGGTCGCCACGGCGAGGGCGCCGAGCGCGGCGATCGGTCCGACCTGGTTGCCCAGGTGATCCGGGATCATGAAGCTGTCGTAGCCGAGCTCCTCGGCCCGCTGCGCGAGCTCGACGAAACGCCTGGCCCCGCCTTCCTCGGCGTTGCCCTCCCCACCCGCGGCGAAGCGGAACTTCCGCGGCTGAAGTGCTGCGGAGCCGTCGGTCGCACTCATCGAACCTTCTCTCCAGTGTGCTGTGTCCGTGCGCCACGGCCCGGACACTCCGGACGCAGCCCGATTGTCGAGTCTAAGTGCCGACGGTGGAGAGATTGTAACGGGTCGTGACCCCCGACACTACCGCCCGGTAACCAGACCCTCGGATCACTCTTCCGGAGGCGTCGGCGCCGCGTTGATCTTGTCCGCGGCCCAGCTCGCGACCCACTGCGTCGCCGTGGTGCCGGCGTCGTCGACGACGAACGTGTTGTACATCGCATGCACCGGGTTGTTGTAGTACTCGAGCAGCCGCGGCGCACTCGCGAGCAGATTGCCGGGATTGAGCGCGTCCGGCGGGGCGTCGCAGATGCCGTCGCTGGGCGCGCAGATCTGCACGGTCCGGTCGGCGAGTTCACCGAACCCACCCGGCCGGGGACCGGTCAGGGTGATACCCGGCAGCCGGAGCCCGGCCAGCGCCAGCTCGGCGCCCACCCCGGACACCGGGGGGCCGATCGTCGGGGCCGCGTCGGGGTCGCGCCGGCCGTCGGCGATGAGCGCGACACCGAGCACGCGATCCGCGGGCACCGGCCCGTTCCCGGCCCCGATCTTCGCCGCGACGTCACCGGTGATCACCGCGCCCTGGGAGAAGCCCGTGAGGATGTACGACGTGAGCGGGCACTCGGCGAAGCGGCGCGTCAGGATGTCCTCCATCGCCGCGGTACCCGCGGTGCGGCTGTTGTTGTACGACTGTTGACCGTCCGGCGGCAGCGCGATCGGATTGGAGAACTGCGCGACGTACGGCACGGTGTAGACGTCCGCGCGCTGCGGATCGAACTGCTGCTGCAACGGCCGGGTCACGTTCAACATCAACGACAGCGGATTGGCGGTCGGGTTGTACGGATCGTCGCCGACCGCGGACTCCCACGTGCCGGGTACCGACACCACCTGGACGTCGGGGCACTCCGCGGGTTGCGACTGCGGCTGCTCCGGCGTCGGCGGGATCGGCGGGACCGGCGTGGGCAGCCGCCCGGCGAAGATGTACCACAGCGCCAGCACGACGACCAGGACGAGAAGCGCAACGATCACGACGAGGACGCGTCCGCGCCGCCTCGTCTTCGTCCTGGCCATCATGCTGTGGATCCTCCCCTAGCTGCAGTAGGTCGACTTGGCGGTCGCGATGTAGACGTTCGCGGTCTCGGCGGCCTGCTCCTCGGTGATCTCGATCCCCGAGGCGACGGCGTCGCTGCCGACCAGGGCCGTGACGATCGTCTTGATCTCGTCCTCGCTGCCGCCCTGGGCGATCGCACCGCAGATGTAGTTGGCGGTGTTGATCGCGCTGCTGCCGTCGCCGGACGGCTCGACACCCTCCGCGCGCAGCGCGTCCAGGAACGCCGCGTCCCGCGAATCGGTGGGGACCTCGGTCGGGCCGGGGAAGCCCGGCGCGGTCTGGGGTTCGGCCGGCGGCGCGGTCGCGGCCTCGCCAGGGCTCGTCACGGGTGCTTCGACGGCGGGAGATTCCGCTGCGGTGCCCTCGGCCCCCGTCGTCGCCGTCGCGGATGCCGACGTGGTCGCGGCCGTCGCGGACGTCGTCGCCGACGGGGTGCTCGTCGCGGTGGAATCGTCGCTTCCGCAGGCGCCCAGCACAGCGGCGGCGGTCAGTGCGGCAACGCAGGCGCCGACCACGCGGGTCGAACGCGAACGGGTCCGTGCAGGCATGTGGTGGTGTCCTCGCATCCGGTTTCGTGAGCAAACGGTCTGACGGGCGAACAGGGTCGTGGGGCCGGACGGGCCGGCCC
>NZ_JADZGH010000275.1:0-7790 GCF_015865005.1 Rhodococcus sp. CX | reverse complement strand
CGGAGGGGGAGCGCAGGCCGCAGAGGGCAGGCCGCAGAACGGCGCGAACCGGGCCGGCCCGCCCCGAAGGGCAGGCACGACCCGGCTCGCATGAGAACCGTCTTTCGAAGAAAGGCGGGGTGTGCCGAGAAGGTGCGGGCTACCGCGCGAACGCCTTCTCGATGATCTCCTGCTGCTCGACCGCGTGGACCTTGCTCGAGCCCGACGACGGCGCGGACATCGAACGACGCGACACCCGCTTGATGCCGGTGAGCTTCTCCGGCAGCAGTTCCGGCAGCGCCAGGCCCAGGAACGGCCACGCACCCTGGTTCGCCGGCTCTTCCTGCACCCAGAAGAACTCGGTGGCGTTCGGGTACTGGTCGAGGGTCTCGGCGATGCGACGACGCGGCACCGGGTACAGCTGCTCGATGCGGACGATCGCGATGTCCTCGCGGTTCTCCTTCTGCTTCTTCGCGAGCAGCTCCCAGTAGAGCTTGCCGGAGGTCAGCAGGATGCGGGTCGCCTTGGTGCGGTCGGCGGTGCCGTTCTCGTAGGGGACCTCTTCCAGCAGCGAGCGGAACTTGCCCTGGGTGAAGTCCTCGACGTTGCTGACCGCGGCCTTGTTGCGGAGCATCGACTTCGGCGTGAACACCACGAGCGGGCGGCGGATGCCGTCGAGGTGGTGACGACGCAGCAGGTGGAAGTAGCTGGCCGGAGTCGACGGAACCGCCACGGTCATCGAACCCTCGGCGCACAGCTGCAGCCAGCGCTCGATACGGCCGGACGTGTGGTCCGGGCCCTGCCCCTCGTGGCCGTGCGGCAGCAGCATCACGACGTCGGAGAGCTGGCCCCACTTGGCCTCACCGGACGAGATGAACTCGTCGATGATCGACTGCGCACCGTTGACGAAGTCGCCGAACTGCGCCTCCCACAGCACCAGCGCGTCGGGGTTGCCCACCGAGTAGCCGTACTCGAAGCCCAGGCCCGCGAACTCGGTCAGCGCCGAGTCGTACACCATGAAGCGACCACCGTTGCCGGCCTGCGCGGCCAGCGTGGCGAGCGGGTTGTACTCGTCGCCCGTCTTGCGGTCGATGAGCACCGAGTGACGCTGCGTGAACGTGCCGCGGCGCGAGTCCTGACCGGCCAGGCGCACCAGCGCGCCCTGCTCGGCGAGCGAACCGAACGCGAGCAGTTCCGCGAAGGCCCAGTCGATGTTGCCCTCGCGCGCCATCTCGCGGCGCTTCTCGATGACCGGCTTGACGCGCGGGTGCACGTTGAAGCCCTCGGGAACGTTCGCGAACTGGTCACCGATGCGCTCGAGCACCGACTTGTCCACGGCGGTGGTCAGGCGCGGCGCCGGCGTCTGGTCCAGCTCGACCGACTCCGACGGTTCCGGCTTGTACTTCTCGAGCTCGCGGACCTCGTTGAACACGCGTTCCAGCTGGCCCTGGTAGTCCCGCAGGGCGTCTTCCGCTTCCTTGAGCGAGATGTCGCCGCGGCCGATGAGGGCCTCGGTGTAGCTCTTGCGGACGCTGCGCTTGGTGTCGATCACGTCGTACATGGCCGGCTGCGTCATCGACGGGTCGTCGCCCTCGTTGTGGCCGCGGCGGCGGTAGCAGATCATGTCGATCACGACGTCCTTGTGGAACTTCTCGCGGAAGTCCACGGCGAGCTGCGCAACCCAGACGCACGCCTCCGGATCGTCGCCGTTGACGTGGAAGATCGGCGCGCCGATCATCTTCGCGACGTCGGTGCAGTACTCCGACGACCGCGAGTGTTCCGGCGCGGTCGTGAAGCCGACCTGGTTGTTGACGACGATGTGCACGGTGCCGCCGGTGCGGTACCCGCGCAGCAGCGCCAGATTCAGCGTCTCGGCGACGACACCCTGACCGGCGAACGCGGCGTCGCCGTGCAGCAGCAGCGGCAGGACGGTGAAGCCGTCCTCACCCTTGTCGAGGATGTCCTGCTTGGCGCGGACCAGGCCCTCGAGGACCGGGTTCACGGCTTCGAGGTGCGACGGGTTCGCGGTCAGCGAGACCTTGATGTCGTTCTCGCCGAACATCTGGATGTAGGTGCCCTCGGCGCCGAGGTGGTACTTCACGTCGCCGGAGCCGTGCGCGGCGGCCGGGTTCAGGTTGCCCTCGAACTCGGTGAAGATCTTCGAGTACGGCTTGCCGACGATGTTGGCGAGCACGTTGAGGCGACCGCGGTGCGGCATCGCGATGGCGACCTCGTCGAGCTGGTGCTCGGCGGCCTGGTCGATGATCGAGTCCATCATCGGGATGACCGACTCGGCGCCCTCGAGCGAGAACCGCTTCTGGCCGACGTACTTGGTCTGGAGGAACGTCTCGAAGGCCTCGGCGGCGTTGAGGCGGCTCAGGATGTACTTCTGCTGCGCGACCGTCGGCTTGACGTGATGCGCCTCGACCCGCTCCTGCAGCCACTGCTGCTGCTCCGGCTCGAGGATGTGCGTGTACTCGATGCCGACGTGGCGGCAGTACGCGTCACGCAGCACCGACAGCACGTCGCGCAGCTTCATGCGCTGCTGGCCGTGGAAGCCGCCGACGTTGAACTCGCGGTCGAGGTCCCACAGGGTCAGGTCGTGCGTGGTGACGTCGAGGTCCGGGTGCGAGCGGAACTTGTCCTTGACGAACTGCAGCGGGTCGGTGTCGGCCATGAGGTGGCCGCGGCTGCGGTACGCCGCGATCAGCTCGAGCACGCGGGTGCTCTTGTCGACCGCGCCCTCGGGCACGTCCTTGCGCCAGCGGACCGGCTCGTAAGGGATGTGGAGGGTGTGGAAGATCTCGTCGTAGAAATCGTCGGAGATCAGCAGCTCGTGAACGGTCTTGAGGAACTCGCCGGACTCGGCGCCCTGGATGACCCGGTGGTCGTAGGTCGAGGTGAGGGTCAGCAGCTTGCCGACGCCCAGTTCCGCGATGCGCTCGTCGGAAGCACCCTGGAACTCGGCCGGGTACTCCATCGCGCCGGCGCCGATGATGGCGCCCTGACCGGCCATCAGGCGCGGCACCGAGTGCACGGTGCCGATGCCGCCGGGGTTGGTCAGCGAGATCGTCACACCGGAGAAGTCGTCACCGGTGAGCTTACCGTCGCGGGCGCGGCGGACGATGTCCTCGTACGCCGAGTAGAACTGTGCGAAATTCATGGTTTCGCAGTTCTTGATCGCGGCGACCACGAGCGAACGTTGTCCGTTCTTGCCCGGCAGGTCGATCGCGAGACCGAGGTTGGTGTGCGCCGGCGTCACCAGGTTCGGCTTGCCGTCGATCTCGGCGTAGTGGTTGTTCATGTTCGGGAACGCCTTGACCGCCTGGACCAGGGCGTAACCGAGCAGATGCGTGAACGAGACCTTGCCGCCCCGGGTACGGGCGAGGTGGTTGTTGATGACGATCCGGTTGTCGAACATCAGCTTCGCAGGGATGGCGCGAACGCTGGTGGCGGTGGGGATCGAGAGCGAGGCGTTCATGTTCTTCGCGACAGCGGCAGCGGCACCGCGGAGAACCTTCTTCTCCTCGGCGGCGGCCTTGTCGGAAGAGGGTGCAGCCGGCTTCGGGGCAGCAGCTGCGGGCTTCGCCGGCGCGGCGGCCGGAGCCGCGGCCTTCGGAGCGGGTGCTGCCTTCGGTGCGGGAGCCGGTGCGGGCGTCGGGGCGGGAGCCGTCGCAGTGGCGGTCGGAGCGGTAGCGGTGGCGGTCTCGATGCCGTTTGCACCACCTGCGACCGCTGTTTCGGGGGAATAATCTGTCAGGAATTCGTGCCAACTCGCGTCCACGGACGAAGGATCGTCCTGAAAGCGCTGGTACATCTCGTCAACCAACCACTGGTTCTGACCGAACTGTGATGTAGAGCTGCTGCTCACGGCAGTTGTTCGCCTCGTTTCTTTCTTCGGTACCCGATCGGAGCGCCTGTATTCATGAGGCTATCCCGTGCGTGCGGCGATCGTAATTGATCGAACATGCGGCGAGATCTACCTCACAATTTGTGCTTCGACTTCGACGGGGTCTCCATCGATGACGGTTCTCGACGACCGATTATTCCCTGCGCGGGTTTCGGCCGCATCACAGAGGGTCTGGTATACGCCGCCCGCGTAACGCAGCTCCGCGTGCGGCCCGGTTTCGACGATCCGCCCCCCGTCGACCACCACGACGCGGTCGGCGCGGGCCGCGGTTCCCAGCCGATGCGCGACCACCACGGCGGTCCGGGAACGCGCGACCTTCTCGCCGGCCTCGAGAACGGCCCGTTCGGTGCCCGGATCGAGGGTCGCGGTCGCCTCGTCGAGAAGCAGCAGGTCGGGATCGACGAGTTCGGCGCGGGCCAGCGCGACCAGCTGCCGCTGGCCCGCGGACAGACCCTGGCCGCGTTCGCCGACCGGATGGTGCATTCCGCCGGACAGGGTCGCGATCATGCCCAGCGCACCGACCGCGCGGGCCGCGGCCTCGATGTCGGCGCGGTCCGCGTCGGGACGGCCGTACGCGATGTTGCTCGCGACGGTGCCCGTGAACAGGTGGGCCTCCTGCGGCACGACACCGAGCCGGCCGCGGTAGTCGGCGAGCCGATAGTCGCGCAGGTCGACCCCGTCGACGCGCACCGAACCGGAGGTCGGATCGTAGAAGCGGGCGAGGAGCTTGACCACGGTGGACTTGCCGGCGCCGGTGCGGCCGACGAGCGCGACCGTCGTACCCGCCGGGATGTGCAGTTCGACGTCGGTGAGCGCGTCGGTCTCGGCGCCGGCGTACCGGAAACCGACGTCGTCGAGGTGCACGTCGCCGCGCAGGTGCCCGGTCACCGGCACCGAGCCGGGCGGACCGGCCTCCAGCGAACTCTCGGTGCGCAGCAGGTCGCCGATGCGGCGCAGCCCGACGCGGGCCTGCTGATAGCCGTCGAACACCTGCGACAGCTGCTGGATCGGGCCGAACAGCA
This sequence comes from Rhodococcus sp. CX, assembly GCF_015865005.1. Lineage (NCBI taxonomy): Bacteria > Bacillati > Actinomycetota > Actinomycetes > Mycobacteriales > Nocardiaceae > Rhodococcus > Rhodococcus sp. CX. Next base: position 2,879 of record NZ_JADZGH010000275.1, on the reverse strand, counting down.
GGCTCAGGTACAGCACGAACGCCACCAGCACACCCGGCGTCGCCTCACCCGCCGCGACCTCCCGGGCGCCGACGTACACGACCGCAGCCAGCGCCAGGTCCGACAGCATCGTGATGAACGGGAAGTACAGGGAGATCGCCCGCTGCGAGCGCATGCGGCTGCGACGGTAGGCGTCGGCGCGTTCGGCGAACCGCTGGGCGGCGAACGCCTCCCGCCGATAGGCCTGCGCGGCACGCAGACCGGTGACGTTCTCCTGGAAATCCGCGTTTACGATCGAGATGCGCTCGCGCGAGATCGCGTACGCCGACGACGACACCTTCCGGAACCAGAAGGTCGCGATCAGCAGCGGCGGCACCACCGCCAGCGCCACCAGCCCGAGCGAGACGTCGGTGACCAGCAGCGCCACGGAGATGCCGGTGACGGTGAGCACGCTGACCACCGCGGTCGACAGACCGGTCTGGATGAACGACGACAGCGCGTCGACGTCCGTCGTCATCCGGGTCATGATCCGCCCGGACAGTTCCCGCTCGTAGTAGTCGAGTCCGAGCCGCTGCAGATGCGCGTAGCTGCGCACCCGCAACCCGAACAGCACCCGTTCCCCGGCCCGGGCGGTGAGCACCGTCAGCACCGCCACCACCGCCCAGCCGAGCAGCGCGAGCAGCACCCCGGCGCCGACCGCGGCCCACAACCGGGCGGGATCGCCGGGCGTGACGCCCTGGTCGACGGCGTACTGCACGATCGAGGGGAACCCGATCGAGGTGAGGGATTCGACGATCAGGCACAGCACGACCGCGCCGAGCAGCAACCGGACGGGCCGCAGCGTCGTCCACAGCCGGAACCTCGGATCGGGGCGGCGCAGCGCCCGGGACTGCAGGTCGCGATGCCGGCCCGGGGTTTCGGTGGCCGGGGGCAGCGCCGCCACCGCGGCCCGGAGTTCCGGGGTGGGTGCGACGGAACCGAGCGCCCCGCTCATCGGGCCGCCGCCACCGCGTCCGCCACCGCCGGGGCCGCCGCCGCCCGGACCACCGCCGGGACCTGCCAGGGCAGGAGAGGCGGGGGACCTGCCGGCCTCGTCCGGGTCGGCCGTCACCTCCGGCCACAGCTGCTCGGCCGACGGTTCGGGCCCGGAGGCGAGGGGAGCGGTGTCGGGGTCGTCGTCGCCGGTGCCGGTGAGCAGCGCCCGGAACAGCGCATTGCGTTCCTCGAGTTCCTCCGCGGTCCCGACGTCGACGATGCGGCCCTCGTCGAGAACCGCCACCCGATCCGCGAGCGACAGGGTCGAGCGGCGGTGCGCGAGCACGAGGGTGGTGCGCCCACGCTGGGCGCGCAGCGCCGCGAAGATCGCGGCCTCGGTTTCGGCGTCGACGGCGGAGGTCGCATCGTCGAGGATCAGCACCCGCGGATCCAGCAGCAGCGCCCGGGCCAGCGCGACCCGCTGCCGCTGCCCGCCGGACAGGGTCAGGCCGCGTTCCCCGACGACGGTGTCGTATCCGTCCGGCAGGTTCTCGACGAATTCGTCCGCGCGGGCCGCGACCGCGGCGGCCCGGATCTCGTCGGGGGTGGCGTCGGGCCGGCCCAGCGCGATGTTCGCGGCGATCGTGTCGGAGAACAGGAACGGTTCGTCGAACACGAGGCCGACGGCTTCACGCAGCTCGTCGCTGCGCAGCGAGCGCACGTCCAGCTCGAAGTCGTCGCCGGTCAGGCTCACCGACCCGGCGTCCGGCGCGTAGAAGCGCGGCAGCAGCAGCGACAGGGCGGTCTTGCCGGACCCGGCCGGGCCGACCACGGCGACGGTTTCGCCGGGAGTCACCTCGAGATCCACGCCGCGCAGCACGTCGCGACCGGGTTCGAATCCGAAGGTGACGTCGCGCAGCGCCAGCCCGAGCGGACCGGCGGGCAGCGGCACCGGGTGCGGCGGGTCCGCGACGTCGGGTTCGGCGTCGATCACTTCGTAGACGCGTTCGACGGCGGCGCGCGAGAGCTGCGCCATGATGATCACCGACGACAGCGTGCGGGTCGTCGCGCTCATCGTCGCCAGGTACGCGGTGAACGCGAGGAACGTGCCGACCGTCACGGTGCCGTGCAGCGCCAGCCACCCGCCGAGCGCGATGGTCGCGACCAGGCCGAGCTGCGGGATCGCACCCATCGGGGCGGTGAACCGGGCATTGACGCGGGCCGCGCGCATCCGTTCGGCGTACAGCGCCAGGCCGTGCCGTTCGAGCTGGTCGACCGCGCGGTCCTCCTGGCCGAAGCCCTTGACGACGCGCACACCGGTGACGGTTTCCTCGACGTGCTGGGCCAGGTCGGCGGCGCGTTGCTGCGCGGACCAGGTCGCGGCGAACAGTTTCGGCCGCACGGTCCGGACGATCAGCGCGATGACCGGCACGGTAACGAGGGCGATGAGGGTCAGCAGCGGCGACAGTACCGCCATGATGACCAGCGCCAATACGAACTGCAGCAGGGCGCCCGCCGACATCGGCACCATCGCGAGCAGTCCCTGGACGAGCTGCAGATCGGTGATCGAGCGGGACACGACCTGTCCGGTGCGGATCTGGTCCTGGCCGCGTCCGTCGAGCCGCTGCAGCGACCCGAGCAGCCGCAGCCGCAGGTCGTGCTGGACGTTCAGCGACAGCTGTCCGGCGAGCATCCGGCGCCCGTACTGGCAGCCGAACCGGACCAGTGCACCACCGGCGATTCCGGCGGCCGCGACCCCGATCAGGTGCAGGTCGGCGCCCTGCGGGTGGGTGGCGCTGTCGAGTGCGAGTTTCGTCAGGAGCGGGAAGCCGATGTCGATGAGCGCGGCGACGACCGTCGCCAGCAGTGCGCCGATGGCGACGGCACGATGGCGGAAGGATTCGGTGCTCAGTCGGCGGATCCAG
>NZ_JADZGH010000080.1:0-2622 GCF_015865005.1 Rhodococcus sp. CX | reverse complement strand
GTCCAGCACCGTCCACGGCAGCTCGACGTGCGCCGGGATCACCTGCACGAACCCGCCGGTGCCGTCGCCGGTGAACGCGGCCCGCAGATTCGGGTGCCGCTCGAGCAGCCGGGTGGCGGCGCGGCGCAACCGGTCCGGGTCGACGGCGCCGCGCAACTCGAAGCACAGTTGCACCATGTACGCGTCGGCGGCGGCCTCGGCGCCCTGACCGGCGAGCAGCGCGTGGAACAGCAGCCCGGTCTGCAGCGGCGCCGGCGGCCACACCGTCTCGAGCGGGCCGTAGCGCCGCTCGAGCCGTTCGACGGTGTCCTGGTCCAGCCGCACCAGCGGCAGATCCGACGGGGTCAGCCCGCCGGCGTGCGGGTCGCGCACATGATCGGCCAGCGCGGTCGCCGCCCGGGTCCACGCCACGGTCAGGGCGGTGACGGTCGCGGTGTCGAGCAGCCCGGCCGGGAACGACCAGTGGGCGCGCAGCACCGGGCCGTCGGGGGTGTCGACGGTGACCGCGTTGATGTCCACGACGGCGGGGGCGGGCATGTCCGGGCTCTGCGCCCCGGCACGATCGAAGCCGGTGACCGGCAGCCACGGGGCGTCGCCGCCGGTGTCGACGCCGGCGGTGACCCGGCCCAGGTAGTTGAAACTCAGCTGCGGCGCCGGGTACGCGGCCAGGGCGGGCGCGGTGTCCGGGTTCAGGTAGCGCAGCAGCCCGAACCCGAGGCCCTGCCCGGGCACCGCGGCGAGCTGTTCCTTGACGGTCTTGACGGCGCGGCCGGCCGCCGCGCAGCGCGTCGTCGAGGTCCAGGCCGGTGACGTCCAGGCGCACCGGGTGGATGGTGGTGAACCAGCCGACGGTGCCGGACAGGTCGGCGCCGGGCACCGCGGCGGTGTCGCGGCCGTGCCCCTCGACGGACACCAGCACCGGCGCGGGCCCGGTGCGGGCCTGCCGCCACCCGGTGACCGCCAGCGCCAGCGCGGTGAGCAGCGCGTCGTTGACGGTGCCGTGGAAGGCCTGCGGCACCGTGGTGAGCAGCGCCTCGGTCACCGACGTCGGCAGATCCGTGCTCAGCGTGGTGACGGTCGCGGCGGTGTCGAGTTCCGGATCCAGCGGACGCTCCCCCAGCAGCGGGTCGCCGTCGGCGAGCACCCCGCGCCAGAAGTCGAGTTCGGCGACGCGCTCGGGCCGCTGCGCCTCCTCCACCAGGGCGTGCGCCCACCGCCGCATCGAGGTGCCGGCGGCCGGTTCCAGGGGCGGGGCCGCCGGATCCAGCGCCGCCACCCAGGCCGCGGCCAGGTCGGGCACCAGGATCCGCCAGGACACCCCGTCGACGGTCAGATGGTGCAGCACCAGCAGCAGCCGCCCGGCGCCGACGGTGGCGTCGAACCACACCGCCTGCACCAGCACCCCGCCGGCCGGATCGAGCCGGTCCGCGGCGGCGTCGAGTTCGGCGCCGGCGAGCGCGAAGAAGTCGTCGCTGTCGGCGGCGGAGGTCACCGGCACCCGATGCACCAGGTCGGCGGCGTCGACGCTGCCGGGCGCCCGCACCTGCAGCGTCACCCCGGCCGGGTCGCCGTCCACGGCGGGCACGAGGCGGGCGCGCAGCATGTCGTGCTTGTCCAGCACGGCCTGCAGCACCGTGGTGACGGTGTCCGGGTCGAGACCGGCCGGCAGCCGCAGCAGCGCCGCCTGCGCGTACCGGTCCAGGTTGCCGCCGCGGTCGAGCAGCCACCGCACGATCGGGGTGGCCGGGACGTCGCCGAGACCGCCGCCGGGCAGCTCCGGCAGCGCGGTGCCGGCGGTGGCGCCGAGCGCGGTCACCGCCGCCAGCGCCGCCGGGGTCTTGTGTTCGAACACGTCGCGTGGGGTGAAGTCCAGGCCGGCGGCGCGGGCGCGGGACACCAGCTGGATCGACATGATGCTGTCGCCGCCGAGCGCGAAGAACGAATCGTCGACGCCGACGGTGTCCACGCCGAGCACCTGCGCGAACAGCTCCACGAGGCGGGTTTCGATCTCCCCGGCCGGGGCGCGGGTGCTGGTCGACAGCGCCGCGAAGTCCGGGGCCGGCAGCGCGCGCCGATCGAGCTTGCCGGTCGCGGTGGTCGGCAGCGCGTCCAGCACCACCAGCGTCGCGGGCACCATGTACGCGGCCAGATCCGCCGCGACCGTCGCCAGTGTCGCCGCGACGTCGACGTCCACGCCGGTTTCCGGGACCACGTAGCCGACCAGCCGGTCGGTGGTGGTGTCGGTGCCGGCGCGGTCGTCGTGGTGCACGACCGCGACCGCGCGGGCGATGCCCGGGCACCGCATGAGTGCCGCCTCGACCTCCCCGAGTTCGATGCGGAAGCCGCGCCACTGCACCTGGAAGTCGCTGCGGCCCAGGTACTCCACGTCGCCGGAGCGGGTGCGGCGGGCCAGGTCGCCGGTGCGGTACAGGCGGGTGCCGGGGGCGCCGTAGGGGTCGGCGACGAACCGGGCCGCGGTCAGGTCCGGGCGGCCCAGGTAGCCGTGGCTGAGCTGGTCCCCGGCGACGTACAGGTCGCCGGTCACGCCGACGGGCACCGGATGCAGCCGGGCGTCGAGGCGGATCGGGCCGCCGCCGACAGCGGCCTGTCGCTGCGCTGGGT
>NZ_JADZGH010000002.1:0-1665 GCF_015865005.1 Rhodococcus sp. CX | reverse complement strand
CACTGGTGCAGCTCGGGATTGTCGGTGGTGCGTAGCGTCTTCTGGATTGCGCGACGCGCTGCAGGATCTTGTGCGAGCCATGCTTGTGCTCCGTCCGAGGACTGGGCGATCCACATGGCAGTAAGCGCGTTCTCGAAACCAGCTCTGATACTGGGTACGGCGACCAGTACACCGTGAGAAGACAGCAGCTCAAGCGAGGCCCCACCAAGCTTCCGAACATGGTGGGTAAGGGCAAGTACGCGGCTGACTTTCACTGCGTCGAACGGATGTGTGTTCTTGACTTTGATGTCGTTCTCGACGAGGGCATCCCAGATTGTGAAGAGCCGTCGTGCGATCTCGGTGGTGCTGGTGCCTGTGGAACTCACAGGTAAAGGGTAATCATTGTGTTGAGCTGCGGTGATGGCACGTCCCGGTGGTTGGGGGGTGTCACGGTAGGCGCGAGGATAGGTAGCGAGCCGAGGGAGCATCTACAGCTCCGGTAGGACACCGAGGACGGTGTCGAGCGCCGGCGGGAACTGATCTATCCCAGCGGTCTCGCTCGGATAGATCAGCCGATACGGAACGCGCTCGTTGGAGTCGGACTTCCCTCCGGGCGCATTCGAGTGTGCGTCGTGGGGCGTCGTGTTCGCGGATTCGTCTGCCTTGTCGGTCGGCAGCAGGAGGGCCGCGAACCGCGCTGGGTTGCTGCGATTGGGCATGGGGTCCTCCACGTCGATCAACCCGAACCGATCGAGCATGTGCACGGTGTTGTATGCCTCGTCGCTGAGTCCGTAGGTCTCGAATCGCACCTGTTTCTTCAGGTCGACGCCCTTGTCGCGGAGCTCGCCGGAGCGCGGGACAAGTCGAAGTTGGCCGGTGCGGTCGATGATGGCCAGCAGCGTGACCAACTCGAGGTCGGTCAGAACCAGGTGCCAGCCCTGGAGGAAGAAGGCGGTGGGAAGGGTGATAGCTTCGCGCCGAGCGGTGTCGTCGCCGGGAACGGTGTACGGGGTGTTGCTCGCATCTTCCTTCTGAAGTGTGAAACTGCGGTACCGCCCGGCCTGGCCCGCGGCTCCTTCCAAGGAGATCAGATCGTGCGCCCGAAGCCCGTCCACCGCGGTGTTGAACTTTCGTCGTAGCCCGCGGCGTTGATCGACCCGGACATCGTCGGCGAGTCCGGCCAGCGTCAGCCAGGAATCCCGTGAGTCCTTCGGGTTGATGTTCGGGTGTCTGTTGATGAATCGGGCACCCGGGGGCGTTTCCATCCGGGCTACGAAGAGCATCGTCATCATCAGCTGGAGGGAATGACGTCTTCTCTCGACGAGTCGGGTCATCGGTGGCCGCGATTCCACCTCTTCGGCGAGGGAGTATCCGGCTGTGCGGGGAGCGGACCGCCGGGGGTCATCTGTTCGGATGAAGCGAGTGCGAATCCGCAGGTCGGTCACATCGGGGTCGTCGAACTTCCGGTATGCCTTCAGCGCTCGCTCGATCGCTCGCCGCCGATCCTCAAGATCGGCACGTCGTTTCCGGTCCCGTTCGACGCGCTTCTCGTCGGCGTCCTGCCGGTATTGGATCTGCCGTTCGCCCTCGGTGATCTGCTCAGGCGTGGGCATCGGGAGATTCAGCTTGAGATGCGGCACGACTCACCTCGAAAAATTTAGGTCCATAGGGACAGGGGCCATCAAG
>NZ_JADZGH010000079.1:0-8947 GCF_015865005.1 Rhodococcus sp. CX | reverse complement strand
GTCCGCCACAACACCACCCCCGCGACCAGCGCCGCGACCGCCCCTACCATGGCAAGGACGGCCGGTCCGTAGGCGATGTCGGTGGCGGTGACCGTCGCCCGCGCGGGCAGTTCCGCGATGCGGGCCGCGTCCTCCGGGTCGGCGCCGCCGGCGAACAGTCCGACGGCCGGAACCGCCGCGGCGATCCCGACGGCCGCGACCGCGACCGCGACGATCCGCAGCGCCCAGCCGCGCACCGCGAACGACGCGGCGATCGCGGCGACGAGCACGAGCGCGAGCGGCGTCAGCGAGGCCGCCCAGGTGCCGCCGTCGAGTGTGCTGGTCCGATCCTGTCCCAGCCCGTCGGAGGAGGACACGGTCACCCACGTCATCCGGCTCGATGCCCACAGCGCGAGCGCGGCGACGCCGAGCAGCAGCGCCGCCACGACGGCGGGGCGGCGGCGCGGCGCGGCGGGTGCGGGTGCGACGGGGTCGGTCACTCGGGGTCACCACCGTAGGGGACGAGGGTGGCGGCGGCGGCGACCGCGGACAGCGCGGACATGGCCTTGTTGCGGGCCTCGGTGTCCTCGTAGACCGGATCGGAGTCGGCGACCACCCCGGCACCGGCCTGGACGTACGCGACGCCGTCCTTGACGAGCGCGGTGCGGATGGCGATGGCGGTGTCGGCGTCGCCGGCGAAGTCGAGGTAGCCGACGATGCCGCCGTAGATGCCGCGGCGGGTCGGTTCGAGCTCCTCGATGAGTTCCATCGCGCGGACCTTCGGCGCACCGGACAGGGTGCCCGCCGGGAAGCACGCGGTGACGGCGTCGAGGGCGTGCTTGCCGTCGGCGAGGCGGCCGGTGACGGTCGAGACCAGGTGCATCACGTGGCTGTACCGCTCGATGTGCCGGTAGTCGTGCACCTTCACGGTGCCGGGTTCGCACACGCGACCGAGGTCGTTGCGGCCGAGGTCGACGAGCATGAGGTGCTCGGCGTTCTCCTTCTCGTCGTTGATGAGGTCCTTCTCGAGCAGGACGTCCTCCTCCTCGCTGGTGCCGCGCCACCGGGTGCCCGCGATCGGGTGGGTGGTGGCGACGCCGTCGGAGACGGTGACCAGCGCCTCGGGGCTGGATCCGACGATGGAGAACGCGGTCTCCCCGTCCGGGCCCGGAATGTGCAGCAGGAACATGTACGGGCTCGGGTTCGACGCGCGCAGCATCCGGTACACGTCGATGGGCGCTGCGGGACAGTCGATTTCGAAGCGCTGTGAGAGCACCACCTGGAAGGCTTCACCGGCTTCGATGTCGCCGATGAGCTTGCGGACGTCGGCGCCGAAGCCCTCGGTGGTCCGCTGCCGCCGGTAGTCGGGGGCGGGCTTCGCGAACGTGGAGACGGTGGACGCGGCGGGGGCGGCGAGCGCGGCGGTCATCCGGTCGAGCCGGGCGACCGCGTCGTCGTAGGCCTCGTCGACGCGTTCGTCGGAGCCGTCCCAGTTGACGGCGTTGGCGATGAGCCAGATCGTGCCCTCGTGGTGGTCGACGGCGGCGAGGTCGGTCGCGAGGAGCATGACGAGTTCGGGGATCTGCAGGTCGTCCTCGGCGATCGAGGGCAGCTTCTCGAGGCGCCGGACGGTGTCGTAGCCGAGGTAGCCGACCATGCCGCCGGTCAGCGGCGGCAGGCCGTGCAGGCGCTCGGTGTGCAGGAGCTTCAGGGTTTCGCCGAGGACGTCGACGGGGTTGCCGCCCTGGGGTGCGCCGGCGGGAACGCTGCCGTACCAGGCGGCTTCACCGTCGACGACGGTGAGCGCGGCGGGGCTGCCGGCGCCGATGAACGACCAGCGCGACCAGGAGCGGCCGTTCTCCGCGGATTCGAGCAGGAAGGTTCCGGGCCGGTCGGCGGCGAGCTTCCGGTACGCCGACAGCGGCGTCTCGGCGTCGGCGAGCACCTTGCGGGTGACGGGCACGACGCGGTGCTCGGCCGCGAGTACCCGGAACTCCTCGCGGGTGGTGGTATCGGATCGACCGCGCGCGGACGGGTCGCTGGCTGCGGGAATGGTGGTGGGCTCGCCGGACATGCGCCCATCATCCCAGGGCTGCCGCGAGGGCCGCGCGCGCGGTAGCGTCGCCGGGCATGAGACCCGGTGACATCGCCCCCGATTTCTCGCTGCGCGACCAGGACGGCAAGCTGCGCTCGCTCGGCGAGCTGCTCGCCGACGGCCCGCTGGTGCTGTTCTTCTACCCGGCCGCGTTCACGCCGGTGTGCACCGCGGAGGCCTGCCATTTCCGGGATCTGGCGGCGCAGTTCGCCGCCGTCGGCGCGACCCGCGTCGGGATCAGCGCCGATCCGGTGGACCGGCTCGCGTCGTGGGCGACGCGGCAGAGATTCGACTTCCCGCTGCTGTCGGACCCGGACGGTGTCGCCGCCGCGGCGTACGGGGTGCGGCGCGGGCTGCTCGGGAAGCTGTCCCCGGTCAAGCGGACCACGTTCGTGATCGACACCGATTGCCGCATCCTCGACGTGGTCGCGAGCGAGTTGCGCGCGTCGGTGCACGCGGACCGCGCGCTCGACGCGCTGCGCGCCCGCTGAGCGGGTTCAGTCCACCTGGATCGAGCGTTTCGCCAGGCCCATCCAGAATCCGTCGATGACCTGCCGGGCCGACTGCTCGGGGTTGCTGGACGCACCGAGCGTGACGAACAGCGGCGCGAAGTGCTCGACGGTCGGGTGCGCGTAGGGCATGCCCGGTGCCCGGGTGCGGAAGTCGAGCAGTCCCTCGATGTCGCCGGCCGCGAACCGTTCCCCGGCCCACGCGTCGAACTCGGAGGACCAGCCGGGGGCGGCCGCCTCGGGTCGCATGTCGCGCAGGAACGGCAGGCCGTGGGTGGTGAAGCCGGAGCCGACGATGAGCACGCCCTGCTCGCGCAGCGGCCGCAGGCGCTCGCCGAGGTGCAGCAGCCGCTGCGGGTCGAGGGTGGGCAGCGAGATCTGAAGCACCGGGATGTCGCCGTCGGGGTACATGACGGTCAGCGGCACATAGGCGCCGTGGTCGAGACCGCGGTCGGGCTGCTGCACGACCGGTTCGTTGTCGGGCATCAGCGCCGCGACCTGGCGGGCGAGGTCGGGTGCGCCGGGTGCGGTGTAGGTGACCTCGTAGAAGCGCTGCGGGAAGCCCCAGAAGTCGTAGACGAGCGGGGTGCCGGTGGCGGTGGCGCCGATGGTCAGCGGCGCCGATTCCCAGTGCGCGGACACCACGAGGATCGCCGTGGGTCGCGGCAGGTCCGCTGCCCACCGCTGCAGCTGGGACACCCACAGTTCGCTGTCGACGAGCGGCGGGGCGCCGTGGCTCAGGAACAGGGCGGGCATGGTGCTCATGACACTCCTAAAAGTTGAAGCTTCAACCATCATAGGGGTGCAACGAGCGGATCGCCAAGTTCATTCCCCACCGCCGCGAGCGTGCTCACCCCGGAGAAGACCGAAATGACGGCGGGCGTACCGAGATATCGGTGCACCGACCGTCGTACCGGGCGCCTCCGACCGGCCGGACCGTCCGCGTCAGCCCGTGAACGTGAGCAGCGCCCAGCCCACCCCCACCGCCGACGCGGCGACCGCCAGCGTCAGCGGGATCCCGAACCGCACGAACGTCGCCGTCGAGTACCCGCCCGGGCGCAACACCATGAGGTTCGTCTGGTGGCTGTACGGGTTGAGGAAGGTGAACGAGATGCACGTGCCGATCAGCGTGAGCAGCAGCACCGGATCCAGGTCCGTGGTCGCGGCGATCTGCAGGGCGATCGGGGTCAGGATGGCCGCGGCGGCGGCGTTGGTCACCACGTTCGTCAACACCGTGGTGCCGACGACGAACACCAGCACGATCAACGCGACGTTCCCGGCCGCCAGGGTGAGAACGGCGTCGGAGATGTAGTCCCCGAGGCCGCTGCGCACGACGATCGTGCCCAGCCCCACCGATCCGGCGATGATCGCCAGGATGTTCCAGTTCAGCGCGCGCACGGCCGATCTCGGCGTCAGCACCCCGGTCAGCACCATCAGGACTGCGCCGGCGGTCGCGACGAGTTCGACCGCGAGGACGCCGGACGACGCCGCGGCGATGGTGGCGGCCAGGATGCTCACGGCGATCCACGTCTTCGCGGCCTGCGGCGCCTTGCCGGACAGCTCCCGCCACACCGCCACCAGGGAGTTGTCCGCGAGCGAGTCGGCCGATTCCGCGGTGACCAGGCACAGCCCACCGGGTTGCGCGGGAGCCTCACGCAGCAGCCGATCGGTCTGCGCGGCGATCACCAGGATGTCCTCGTGCTCCTCGAGGTCGCGCACCGACCGGCCCTCGTTGGTGGCGATGGCCACGCGGAACAACCGCTGCGGAACGAGGCCGAAAACCGGGTTCGACCACAGCATCCGGACACCGGCCTCGGTCGCCCGGTACACCAGGACGTCGCCCGACTCGAGCGGACTGTCGATGTCGATGGGGTCGCCCCAGCGGCGGATCTCCACGAGTTCGTACTCCGCCGTGGAACGGACGTCGAGCCGGGATGCGGTGCGGCCGATGGCAAGCGCCCGCGCCGAGATCGGGATCTCGGCCTGCCACGACAGGTCGCGTTCGCCCTCGGCGACCCGTCCTCCGAGCAGCAAGGGTGCGGTGACCGTCAGCACCAGCCAGCCGACGACGGCCACCGGCACCGCGATGGGCACGAACGAGAACATCGACACCCGCACCCCGGCCGGCTCGGCGAGCCCGGCGATGAGCAGATTCGAACTGGTTCCGATCAGCGTCGCCGACCCCGCCAGAGTCGTCGCGTGCGCCACCGGCAGCAGGATTCCGCGCGCCGGGATCCGGGACCGCTGCTCGAGTTCCTTCGTGGCCGGGATGAGCATCGCCACGATCGGGGTCGTGTTGATCAGCGCCGAGACGAACCCGACCGACGGAATCAACCGGCGCAGCACCTGACCCGAGGTGCGAACTCCGGACAGCAGCAGATGGGTGACGCGGGAGACCGCCCCGGTCCGCAGGACGCCTTTCGCGATGACGAGCATCGCCGCGATCGTGATGACGCCGCTGTTGCTCAACCCCGCGAACAGTTCGGCCGGAGTGGCGATCCCGGCCAGGCCCGCGACGACCAGTGCCGTGGCCAATGCCAGGACGGCGGGGGCCTTCCCGGTCGTCATCACGACGAGGGTCGTCACCACAATGAACGCCGCGAGAAGAGCCATGCGAGAGATAGTCTCAACTCGTGTCGCGGCAGGCTCGATCGCCACGCATGTTCGCACGACAGCTGACCATCGGCCGAAGGCGAGGAAGGCATGACATTCGTGAACACCGGAACACACATCGTGGTCGGCATCGACGGATCCGACACCTCGCTCGGCGCCGCGAAGTGGGCCGCAGCGGTCGCCGGGAAGCTGGGCCGGTCACTGCAACTGGTGCATTCGACATCGCACCCCACGCGTCTGCTCGGCATCGGCGATCCGACACTCTCCCAGCAACTGGCGGACAGCCTGACCGAAGACGGCACCCGCATCCTCTCCGAGGCGGTCGCCGAAGTCCGGCAGCACGCACCCGAGACCCAGCTGACGACGCTGGTCGACGAGGAGGCCCCCGCGACCACCCTGCTCACGGCCGCGAAGGACGCGTCGCTCATCGTGGTCGGCGCGACCGGTCGCGGGTCGGTCGAGCGGTGGCTGCTCGGCTCCACCGCGTCCCGGGTGGCCGGCCGCGCGCCGTGCCCGGTCGTGGTGTGGCGCGGCGACCCGGCCGATCCGGGACCGGACACCCGCCCGATCGTCGTCGGCGTGGACGGCACGTCGACATCCGCGAACGCGACCGAAACCGCATTCGGCTTCGCCGAGCTGACGGGCGCACCCGTCACCGCGGTCCGCTCCTGGACCGGCGAATTCGCCGCCGACACCGTGATCACCGACTCGATGCCGATCGTGGGTCCGGCGACGCTCCTCGTCGACTGGGACGCCGTGGCACGCGAGCAGGCGTCGAAGTTGAGCGAGATTCTCGCCCCTTACCGGCAGCGCTTCCCCGACGTGGCGGTCGAGGAGGTATCGACGCGCGGATCCGCGCCACGCGAGCTGCTGCGGGTCCTGGACGACGCCCAGCTCGTGGTCGTCGGCAGCCGCGGCCGGGGCCGCATCGCCGGTGCCCTGCTCGGTTCGACGAGTCAAAACCTGCTGCACCGCGCGGAGCGGCCCGTGATGATCTGCCGCGGGAATCACACCGACCCGAGCTGATCCAAGTGGCCCGGCGCGCGCGAACAGCCGACCCTTTGGCAGGCTAACGAGGAAGCGACGACGGAAGTGAGGACACATCCATGGGCAGCGACAGTCCCCGGTGGCTCGACGCGAACGAGCAGGCCGCCTGGCGATTGCTGGTGTCGGTGATCACCCGGTTGCCCGCCGCCCTGGACACCCAGACCCAGCGCGACTCCGATCTGACGCACTTCGAGTACTTCACCCTCGCACTTCTGTCGGAGGCACCGGACCGGCGCGCCCAGTTGTCCGCCCTCGCGGAATCGGTGAATGCGTCGCTGTCGCGGCTGTCCCATGTGGTCACCCGCCTCGCCAAGCGCGGCTGGGTGTACCGCGAGCCGATTCCGGGCAGCCGCGGCTCGTACGCGGTACTCACCGACAGCGGCTACGAGAAGGTCGTCGAGGCGGCGCCGGCCCACGTCGAGACGGTGCGCCGGCTGGTGTTCGACGGGCTGGACGACGATCAGCTGCGCGCCCTCACCGAACTCGGCAAGGTGCTCGTCGCACAGCTGGACAAGGGGCTCGCCGAGGGGACCGGCAGGGCTTAGGGCAGTTGTGCTCACATGGTGAGCACCATGCGATAGCGCGCGCGTCCCTCCTCGGCGACGGCGTACGCCTGCGCGGCCTCGGACAGGGGACGTTCCTCGATGCGAGCGCGCACTCCGGTCTGTACCGCGAATCGCATCGTCTCCTCGACATCGCGTGCCGTCCCGGACGGGTGACCGGTCACGCTCACCCCGGGCATGATCAGCTGCAGAGGATTGATCGGCAGCGGATCGACCGTCGCGCCGACGACGACGAGTTCGCCCTGCGGCTGCAACCCACCGACCGTCGCGGCCATCGCCGCGGAGTTCGCCGCGGTGGCCAGCACCACCGACACGCCACCGAGTGCCTGCAACGCCTCCGCCACGTCGCCCGCCGAGGAGTCCACGTAGTGATGGGCCCCCAGCTCCAGGGCATCGTCCCGTTTGCCGGCGCCGCGCGCGATGGCAACGGTCTCGAATCCCATCGCGCGGGCGAACTGCACTCCCAGGTGACCGAGACCGCCGAGTCCCAGGACCGCGACCCGGTCGCCGGGTAGTGCCCGGGTCTTGCGCAGCGCGTTGTAGGTGGTGACGCCGGCGCAACCCATGGGGGCGGCCTCCGAGAACGACAGCTCGTCCGGAATCCGGGCGAGCGCAGTGACAGGCACCGTCACCGAGTCGGCGTAACCGCCCGGATAGTGCCAACTCGGCACCTGCAGCTTTTCGCAGTGGATGAATATTCCTCGGCGGCAGGGAACGCACTCGTTGCAGTGGCCGCCGAACCATCCCACCGCGACCCGGTCGCCGATGTCGAAACCGGTGACCCCGGCACCGAGTTCGGCGATGGTTCCGGCGATTTCGTGGCCGGGGGTCAGCGGCCAAGTCGTACCGGGAAATCCCCCATTCACGAAGCCGTGATCGGTGCCGCAGATTCCGCAGGCGGACACCGCAATTCGGACATGTCCGGGATCGGGGGAGGTTGTTTCGGTGTCGACGAGGGTCAGTGCTCCCCCGGCCGACTCGACGTGAACTGCTCGATGTGTGGGCATCTGCATCCTCGCTGTCCGGTGTGGGATCGGGAGCTGGGTCCACCTACCAGTCAAAGGGTTCGACCGGGCACTTGACAAGGGGCCTGCCACCGACAGCGGGAGCGGAACGAGTCAGCGGGTGCCGCTCATGCCCCCGTCCACCGGGATCACCGTGCCGGTGAGGTAGGCGCCGGCCCGCGACGACAGGAAGATCGCGGTGCCCGCGATGTCCTCGGGGCTACCGATGCGCCCGAGCGGGACATTGCCCTCGACCGCGGATTTCAGCGCGGGGTCGTCCAGTATGAACGCCATCATCTTCGTCGGGAAGGGTCCCGGCGCAACGGCGTTCACGGTGATGTGCTCGCGTGCGAGAGTGGCGGCGAGCTTGCGGGTGAGCATGTGCACCGCGGCCTTGGATGCCCCGTACGAGAAGTTCTCGGTTCCCGAGACCACGATCCCGTCGATCGATCCGATGTTGATCACTCGCGCCGGGTCGTCCGGGGTCGCCGCGGCCCGCAACTGCGGCAGCAGCGCCTGCGTCAGCGCGAACACCGAGGTGACGTTGAGGCCCAGGACCTTGTCGAACCCGGAGAGGGGGAACTCGTCGACCGGCGCACCCCAGGTGGCCCCGGCGTTGTTGACCAGCACGTCCACCCGGTCGAAGGTCCGGGTCACGAATGCGGCGAGATCGGCCACCCCCTCCGGGGTGCTCAGGTCCGCCGGATGCGCGACCACGTCACCGAACGCGGACAGTTCCGCGGCGGCCGACTCGCACGCATCGGCCTTCCGAGACGAGATGATGACCCGCGCACCGGCTTCGGCGAAGCCCTTCGCGATCATCGACCCGATGCCGCGGGTGCCGCCGGTCACGACCACGGTCTTGCCCTCGACGTCGAACAGGCCGCTCATCGGGTGGCCTCGAACGATGCGCGGCCGATCCGTAGGCGGGCGGCCGAGATGATAAATGCTTCCCCCATCGGGACTCCTTGTCGTGCGTGCGCGGCGCGGGACGCGGCCCGTGCGACGAGACGATACGGGACCGATTCGTGGCCGGTGGGCAGGGAATGGGATACGTGGTGCGTCCGATGCCGAACACCGCGGAGGCCGGGCGACCCTTCTTCCGAGACCGGGCTCGGCTCATCCGGACGTCACGGG
>NZ_JADZGH010000274.1:0-3831 GCF_015865005.1 Rhodococcus sp. CX | reverse complement strand
ACACCCGTTACCGAAGACCCCCACCGATTCCGGTGGGGGTCTTCGGCTTTTCTGGGAATGCACCACGTCACCGGTAGTCGGGATTGGGGAAGTCGAAGCGGCATCCCGCATCCCAGGCGGAGCGCTGGTTCCCATGCGCTGGAATGCCGCCGGCGTCCTTGAGCAGCCGCGCCAGGTGCAGCAGGTTCCACGTCATGAAAGTGGTGTTGCGGTTGGTGAAGTCGTTCTCCGGCCCGCCCGAGCCCGGGTCGAGGTAGGACGGACCCGGGCCGGCCTCCCCGATCCAGCCGGCGTCGGCCTGCGGCGGGATGGTGTATCCGATGTGCTGCAGGGAGTACAGAATGTTGCTGGCGCAATGTTTGACGCCGTCTTCGTTGCCGGTGATCAGGCATCCGCCGACCCGTCCGTAGTACAGATACTGGCCGGCGTCGTTGAGCAGGTGGGAGCCGCCGTAGAGCCGTTCGATCACCTGCTTCGTGATCGAGCTGTTGTCGCCCAACCAGATCGGACCGGCGAGCACAAGGATGTCGGCGGCGAGCACCTTCTCGAAGATCTGTGGCCACTCGTCGCTTGCCCAGCCGTGTTCGGTCATGTCGGGCCACACCCCGGTGGCGATGTCGTGGTCGACGGGCCGGATAACTTCGACCGACACTCCTTGGGCGTTCATGATGGCGGTGCTGACATCGATCAAGCCCTGGGTGTTGCTCACCTCGGGCGAACGTTTGAGAGTGCAGTTGAGGTAGAGGGCACGCAGGTCGTCGTAGCGTGGTTGCGCGTCGGTCATGGCAACTCCCGTCCAGCCGGAGTCAACCGCGCGACGGGAAGTCAACGGCGCGCTGCCGGCACCGCGCTGGTGTCTCGGCCGTCGGCGGCTGCGGTCAAGCTCTATTGCAGCACAATATTTTCGAGGTATTTCGAAGTTCGAAGAGCCACGAACGTCGTCACCATGCGGAAACCGGGACAGCAAGACGGTTGTCTGCCGGGCCCCGCAGGCGAATCATTGAATCTGCGGTGGTCGAGGCTGCCGGCCGCCGGCGATGCCGGTGGTGGACGGTTGCTGCCAGGCCATCGAGAACAGCTCGGTGAGGCAGTGGTGATGTTCATTCAGGTGTGGCAGGGGACGGTGCGTGATCGGGACGCGCTGCTGGACTGCATGGAACGGTGGACCCGCGAACTTCTACCGGGGGCACCCGGATATCTGGGCAGCACTTCGGGTTTCGGCGACGACGGCACCTGGGTCTCCGTCGTGCGATTCGAGTCCGAGGAGATGGCCCGCCGCAACAGCGATCGCCCGGAACAGGGTGAGTGGTGGGCAGAGGTCGAGCGGTGCTTCGACGGCCCGATCACGGTGCACGATTGCCGGGACGTCGACACGTGGATGGGCGGCGGATCGGACGAGGCAGGTTTCGTGCAGGTGATGGAGGGCCATTGCGACGACCTGCCGCGGATGCGGGAGGTGCTCGCGGAAGGGGCCGATCGGGTGCACGAACTGCGCCCGGAGATCCTCGGTGGGACGCTCGCGGCGTACGGCGACGACGGCTACGTCGAAACCGTGTACTTCTCGTCCGAGGAAGAGGCCCGCGCACACGAGCGGATCGAGATTCCCGACGATCTACGGCCGTTGTTCGAGGAGGAGATGCGGTTGCTGGGCGACGTGCACTACTACGACCTGCACGCGCCGATCCTGACGTCTGCCGGTAGGTGACCCTGTCAGCCGGTGAGGCGGGATGGACTTCGGCCCGAGCGGACAATGCACGCTCGGGCCGAAGGGTTTTTCAGGGACGCGGCCGGGGAGTGGGGCGCGGCATCGCCTTTGTCAGACGCGGAGCCCATCCGTGCGACGGCCAGCGCTTGAGACCCAACCGATCCGGGGTCACCCGGGTGTCGACGAACATCTTCTCGAGTTCCGGATCGGACTCCCCGAGGAAGCGATACAGGATCGTGCCGCCGTTCTCCTCGGTGCGCGAGGCGGCTTCCCAGCCCGTCGCCCGGTATGCGCCGCGGACGATGTTGTCGGCGACCACGAGTATCGGCAGTCCGTCGACACGGCGTGCTGCGGTGCCGGCCGGCCACGGTCGATCGGCGAGATCCCGGACCTGCTCCGGCGATGCCGATTTCGCCTCCGTGATCCGCAGGACGACGCACGGCGTCGGCAACTCCGGTGCGGCTTTCGCCGAGTACTGACGGACGAGTTCGGCGATCGGTCGCGCAACCCGATCCGCCTCCGAGTCGCCGGTGGTCCCGGCAAGATTCGTCAGTACGAATTCACCGCGATGCGATTCGAGCAGACCCAGCGCGGCGACCACCGCCTGCGCGGTTGCGCCGGCGGCGTGATCGCCGTCCGCGGCGGGAAGCAGATGGTCGGCGACGACGAAATGCTCCACCGCGTATCCCGAGTCGTACACGCCGCGGACGCGGCGCAGCGCCGCGTCGATCTCGGGGGTGCTCTGGGGTGCGCTCACGCCTGCAGCGGTGAGCTTGTGCGTCTCACCGAGCGCCGCCCACGTGAGCGCGAAGATGCGGTTTCCGCGACCGCTGCCGATGTGCAGCACGGTGCGGTCCCGAGGATCGAACAGCGCGTACACGTAGGCGCCGAGCTGATCGACGACGGTGTCCGGCAGCGGATCGGGAGTCGGGGTGCGGTCGTCGACCTCGGTGACGATCGCCCGCAGGACGGTCAGCCGCAGCGCCACCGGGACGGTTCCCGCGGAACCTCCGAACAGCTCCCGGTTGGCGGCGTCGACGGATCCGAAGGTGCGTCCGATGTTGCGGCTGAGGGCACCGAGTGCGTGTGTGAACTCCGCGAGCCGCTGCCTAGGGTCGTCCGCCGTCTCGGGCAGCTCGTTGCTGGTCAGAAACATCTGGATCTCGGGCGATTCCAGAAGCGTCTGGGCGATGTTCGGAGGAACTGTCCACACGGTGCGCATGAGGCGACTCTAGGCCAGACAGCGGTCCCAGACCCCGCACCGCGCGCATCGTCCTCGCTCGTCTCGTGTCGCGGCTACGCTCGTCGATCATGGACGAGGTCCGACTCCGCGACAGGTCCGCGTCGCGGTTGCTGCGTGACGCGAGCGCCTCGTCGCGCATCGAAGGTTTGGTGATCGTCGCCGTCACGACGATCCTGCTGGTGCGTCTGTACCTGCATCTGACGGGGTATCCGCAGGTCGGGGGCGCGACCCTGCACATCGCGCATTCGCTGTGGGGCGGGTTGCTGATGGTCGTGGCATTGTGCGGGCTGCTCACCTATCTCGGGCGCACCCCGCACGCGTTCGGGATCGTCGCCGGAGGCATCGGCTTCGGGTTGTTCCTCGACGAGATCGGCAAGTTCCTCACCAAGACGAACGACTACTTCTATCGGCCCTCCGTCGCGATCATGTACGTCGTGGTGCTGCTGTTGCTGCTCGCCAACCGTGCGATCCACGGGTTCCGGCCGGTCACGGCCTGGGAGGATCTGGCGAACGCCGCCTCGACCGCGGTGGACGGGGTGATGCGTGGGCTCACACCCGCCGAGCGGGCCCGCGCGACCGCGCAGTTGAGGTCCGCGCGGGCAGGTGGCGCGGACCCGGAAGCGGCCGACGAGATCGAGCGGTTGCTGGCCCGCTGCCGCGACCGCGACGACCGTCGGTCGCGGGTCGGTGCCGGCGTGAAACGGATGGTGCCGCCCGCCCTGCGCGGTGATCGTGGCACGTGGGCCGCGGCGGTGACACTGACGGTCTTCTCCGGGCTGATGCTCGTCCACGCGGTGGTCACCCTCGCCGACGATCTGAACGGCAGCGACCGCGACCTCACGGTGTGGTTCCAGTTCGTGGGGGTCACGGTGACGACGCTGCT